>JASFGJ010000361.1:0-5134 GCA_050123815.1 Desulfobacteraceae bacterium | reverse complement strand
CCATCGGCCAGACGCTCGGCGAAAATGGGGCCGTCGTACAGATCCGCAAATTCAGATGCATAAATCGCCAAAGTTCCCTTGCATTCATGATTGAACAGAATTAATCCGGCCGTTAGCTGCTTGAAATTGACCTGGTAGCCAACCAGCGAAATATCGGGATCGCCAAGAAAATCATTTCGATCTGACCAGACAAAGCCGCATGCAGAGCACTTTTTGAATTCCATGTCCATTCCATTTCATTTGCTATATCTAAATACAGCGGAGCGATAAGCGTTAGCCGGCGCCTATCCACAAATGGACGGCAGTCTTTAGGTACTGGGTATTCGGTTCAAGCAAAAAATCCTTTAAAACAACTGGTTAGGTTAACGTCTTATGACTGACGTTTAATACCTCCATCCGGGAAAGGGCTGTTTCCGGATGGGGGCTAAATCACTTTCGGCACAACGAAACTCCCCTCCTCCTTGGCCGGTGCATTGGCCAAAGCCTCCTGCGGCTCCAAATGGGTATGGATGCGATCCTCGCGAAAGGCATTGGTCAATGCGATGGCATGGCTGGTGGGTTCGATCCGAGAGGTGTCTACCTCAGACAGCTTGTCGACATAGTCTAAAATGGTCGCCAACTGCCCGGCCAGCGTTTCCACGGCCTGCGGTTCGAGTTCCAAGCGGGCCAGTTTGGCCACATGCTGCACCTGTTCGACGGTTAATTTCATGACGGATTCCCCTTTGCCGTACGTCTCACACAATTCCGTGGGCAGACCATACGCTGGATGGGGCCTGCTGCCCCAGTATATACATATAAGCCTTTTGAAGGCTTACACAACTATTTTGTGCTCACGACCATACCGCCGTGCCGGCCGGCTTTGAGTTTGGCCAGCATCCGGTCGGCCGCAGCCCGGCTGTCAAAGGCCCCCACGCGTATACGGTGCAAGGCGCCTTTGCCCGGCACATCCACACGAACTTGATACGCCGGGTACCCTTTGCTGCGCAGCTGGGCCACCAGCCGCTCGGCATTGCCTGTTTCTTTAACGGCAGCCACTTGAATCGTATATCGGCCCTTGCCTTTGTGAGCGTTTCCGGGATCGGAAGCGACCGATTGGGCAGCCGGTTTTTTATCCGGCCGGACCGACGGTTTTGGCGGCGCTTTTTTTGCCTGAATCGGTTTGGCCTGCACCTGTTTTTCCGTTCGAGCCGGTTTCGGCGGCTTTTTGGCCGCCTGTTTGGCTGATGGTTTATCCTTTAATGGTTTGGTCTGTTTCGGATCCTTCAAGGCTTCATAAAACCCGAGCTGCGGTTTGTCGTTGCCCTTTCCGGAGGTCTGGGCATTGATTTTCGCCTGCTCCTTGCGGGTCATGGCCGCCTTCAAGTCGGCAAGCTCCTTTTCCAGCTTTCCCACCTCAAGATTGACCGGGGCCGTTCCGCGACCGACCAGTATGCCGAGCACAAACATCCAGGCAGCGATAAACAACGCCACGCCGCTCCAGATCAGGAGGGTTTTTCGGGGAATTACCGATTTCGACTTTTTCTTTGTAGCCACTCACTACCTCTCAAGGCGCTCGACACCTATCATTCTCATTAATCGTTCTCTAAAACGAGCCGGACCGTAATATCCACTCCATCAATATAGACTTTAAGACAATGTTTTTGGCAAGGCCAGAGGGAGGAAGCTGTATTGGTCATACCGCGACGACCGATAACGCAGTCCAAAAACATTGTCTTAAAGTCTATATCTACATCTGATCCGGCGCACTGACCCCCAGCAAACTCAAACCGTTGCGAATCACATTTTTTACCGCCAGCACAAGACACAGCCGGCCGTGGGTCAATTCGGCGTCTTCACCCAGCACACGATGCTTGTTGTAATAGGCATGAAACTGGGAGGCCAGCTCCATCAAATAAAAGGCGATGCGATGGGGCGCCAGGGCAAGTGCGCTGGCACGAACCGCTTCGGGATAGAATGCCAAGGCCTTGATCAACCGGACGTCTTGCTCGGTATTCAGGCGCAGTCCCGCTTCTGGCCGCCAGTCGATTCGGTCGATGCCCTGACCGGCCGCCTTGCGCAAAATGCTGGCTATCCTGGCATGGACATATTGGACGTAATATACCGGATTATCATTCGATTTCTGTTTGGCCACCTCCAGATCGAAATCGAGGGGGCTTTCATAGTCGCGGGTTAAAAAGATAAACCGCGCCGCATCCCGTCCGACTTCGTCAACGACATCGGCAAGGGTGACAAACTCTCCGGCGCGTGTGGACATGGCCACCGGCTGCCCGCCGCGCAGCAGATTGACCAATTGGACCAAAATGACCTCAAACTGCTCTTTTTTGTGACCGGTGGCCTCGACGGCCGCCCGGACGCGGGCGATATACCCGTGATGATCGGCGCCCCAGACATCGATCACCCGTTCAAAGCCGCGCTGATATTTGTTCTGATGATACGCGATGTCCGAAGCAAAATAGGTGGTTTGACCATTCCGGCGCACCACCACGCGATCTTTCTCATCGCCGAAGTCGCTGGTATTGAACCACCAGGCACCGTCATCGGCATAGACCAGCTTGCGCGCCTTTAAATCTTCCAACACCTGATCCACATGGCCCTGATCATAGAGGCTTTGTTCGCTGAACCATTCGTCGTAGCAGACCCCGAACGCATCCAAATCGTTTCGAATTCCCGTGATGATCGTGTCGGCCGCAAACCGCGCACAGTGCGCAATCGCCGCATCGCCGTCGCCGGTGATGAAATCACCGCCTTTTTCATCAATAACGCGCTGGGCCAGATCCTTGATATAATCGCCTTGATAGCAATCCTCGGGAAAATCGACCGCCTGCCCCAGAAGCTGACAGGACCTCAGATAGACCGATCGCCCCAGGGTCTGAATCTGTCGGCCGGAATCGTTGATATAATACTCCCGTTGAACGTCAAACCCGCAGAAGGCGAGCAGGTTGGCCACGCTGTCGCCCACGGCGGCTCCGCGGCCGTGTCCCACATGCAGTGGTCCGGTGGGATTGGAGCTGACAAATTCGACCTGGACTTTGCGTCCCCGGCCGATATCGGCGGATCCATAGGACCGATCCTGCTGCAGGATCTCGGAAACCAGGGGGGCCCAGGCTTCGGGACGCACAAAGAAATTGATAAATCCCGGTCCGGCGATCTCCGTACGCTGCAGTATGTGATCGGCATCCTCGATATGGTCCACAATCGCCTGGGCGATCCGGCGCGGGGCCATTTTCTGCCCTTTGGCCGATATCATGGCAAAATTGGTGGCAAAATCTCCGTGGTCGGCAGCCCTGGGCCGCTCGACCTCCACATCGGGAAACGCATCCGACGGCAGCGCGCCGCCCGAGTGGGCCTGCCTGGCCGCGGATAGAATTATTTGACGAATCGTATCTCTCATTCGGTTCCTTTTTTCACATTAAACCATAATCGTTAAATTTATCGTTCATAGAGAGTTTTCAAAGGCAAGTCAAGGATCACAAAGATCACAGAGACCAGTGTGATCTTGACTTCGGCACACAATTGCACTATGCATGACCAACTTCCCGGCTGAAGCCTGGAAACCACACCATGCAAAAAAATACCGTCCAATTCAACCACGAAGGTTTGACGTAACGCCATCGCATCAGACGTGCGTGGTTATTTTGCCACGACCAACCAACCGTTAAAGGAGCAAAAATGATGACACTCCGGACATTCCTTCGCTTACCCTTGTTGCTGTTTCCTTTGCTGTGGAGCACAACGGCATTGGCCCATTTCGGCATGCTCATACCCTCCGACACCATGGTAATGCAGCAGGATCAGCGCTCCATTCAGATCTCACTGAGCTTTTCCCACCCAATGGAAATGATCGGCATGGACCTGGAAAAACCCAAGCGTTTCAGCGTGGTGGCAAACGGAAAACAGATCGATCTGCTCAACCAGCTCACCCCCATGCAGATCATGGGACACCCGGGCTGGAAAGCAACATATGCGGTCAAACGCCCCGGCATCTATCTCTTTTTTATGGAACCGCAGCCGTACTGGGAGCCTGCAGAGGATTGTTTTATTATCCATCACACGAAATCCGTGGTCACCGCCTTTGGCGATGACGAAGGATGGGACACCGAAATCGGTCTGAAAACGGAAATCGTCCCCCTGGCCAAACCCTTCGGGCTTTACGCCGGCAATGTCTTTCAAGGCATTGTCAAACTAAACGGCAAACCGGTGCCCCACAGCGAGGTGGAGGTGGAGCATTATAATCAGCAACGCAGCGCCAAAGCTCCCACGGACTATATGATTACCCAAACCATCAAAGCGGATGGAAACGGCATCTTCACATTTGCGGTTCCCGGGCCGGGTTGGTGGGGATTTGCGGCGCTGAACAGCGCCGACTTCAAACTCAAACACGAAGGAGTGGACAAGGATGTGGAGTTAGGGGCCGTCATCTGGATCAAGTTCCATCCCTGGCACACGTCCACTTCTAACGTTCGTGGAACTAACTAAATGGAAAACCAGGCACTCTTGTGCTAAGTAGATGGAACCATGCATATCTCTGAAGGCTATCTCTCGGGACCCGTGCTCATTTCCGGCGCCGCGATGACGGTCGCCGGGTGCGCCATTGGGCTGAAAAAGATCGATTATGACCAGATCGCCCAAGCCGGCATTCTGGCCGCCGCCTTTTTCGTGGCCTCGTTGGTTCATATTCCCATCGGCCCGTCCAACGCGCACCTGATCTTAAACGGTATGGTGGGGGTGCTGCTGGGTTGGGGGGCATTCCCGGTAATCCTGGCGGCCCTGCTGCTGCAGGGCATCTTTTTCCAATTCGGCGGTATCACGACCTTGGGCGTCAATACCATCATCATGGCGGGACCGGCTGTCATGATGTATTACAGTTGCCGCCCGTGGTTGGGCCGCAAGGACAAAATCGGCACCTTGGCCGCCTTTTGCGCCGGTGCGGGCGCCGTCGCTCTGGCGGCCCTGATTATGGCCGCCAGCTTGCTCTTCACGGACGAGAATTTTTTAGCGGTTGCCGGAACCGCCGTCGCCGTGCATCTGCCGGTGATGGTCATCGAGGGTATCGTCACATCGATCTGCATCGCGTTTCTGGCCAAGGTCAAACCCGAACTTCTGCCCTTTTCAAACCCATCGCCCAAGATCCTGG
>JASFGJ010000360.1:0-5159 GCA_050123815.1 Desulfobacteraceae bacterium | reverse complement strand
GAATGGTTGCCCCATGTCAATTAAAAACAGGCATGGCTGGACACGCTCAACGGATACTTTTTGGGTTGCAAAGCAAATTCCGGTTCAGTAGACTCGGATGCAGACATTTGGTCGTGTGGGTGTGAAAAAGGAGTCCAAGCATGATTCAAAGAATCCGAAATTATGTTCTGATTGCATTGGCTGCCGGCGCTTTCTATTTTTTGCTCAGCCATCATATCATATTTACAAGCTACCGTGATTTCAATCTCTTGAAGAAAAGCGAGCTTTCGCTTAAATATACCTTTTTCAGTATGAAACAGCAGTCGCCGGAAAGAATTTTGCGCATCAAGGAACTTCGTGATGCCGGCATTGAAGATTACTTGCTGGATAAAGGGATGGTTTCTGAAGAAAAACTAAATAGGATTCTTGATGACATATATGCTCAAGAATACGAGCAGTAGCCCAATTCTAGACGCTGCCTGCATCTGTTCCCGTTGGCGGTGACGGCGCAGATTGGATCTCGTTTATCTCTTGCATGCGTTCCAGATAAATGGACGCCAGAAAGACCGTGGCAAAGGGTTGGGTAAACAACGTGCCGATGAATACCGAGCTGCCGATTGCCATCAAGCCGAAAAAGAGAATGACCACAACGATATGATCGGCCACATTTTCCTTCAATGCCATCTGCCAGCTTGTTTTCAATGCATCGACCAATCCCATTTGCCTGTCAGTCATCAGCGGCAGCATATAGAGGCAACCGAATGCGGACGCCAACACCACCAGAAAACCGGGTATGATGATCAGGGTAAAGCCGATGATCACAACAAGGGTCAAAAGGATGGAAAACACCAGCAACGGCAGGAAAAGACGCATTTGTGAAAACAGATCGTCCATTCGCGGTTCACGGCGGTCACGGACCAGTTGGATAATGGAATGAATATAACCTGCCATGATGACAGGCGCCAGAATTCCCAATGTGACGATACTGACCACGATCATCACCAAGGTCATGAATATCAGCATGATCAGGTTTTTAAGCGTTATCTCCCACGCCCTTTCAAGATGCATTTTAAAATCCATTGCACGCGTTTCCTTTCCTTTCCACCTGCTTATCATAATATGCCGGTACGGAAAAGGAACAATTCCGGGAGAAAAGCCATGCGATGATCCGGCTGTGTCGTTTCAAGCAGGATCGGGCATTCGTGCAGTTTATATGGAATCCGGTGCTCCGACTTGTTGATTGTACAGGGGGGATGTGATAGAGAATCAATCAGATATCAGCACGTTGCGGCCCAACACCTTTTCGACAAGTAAACACCCACCATGTGAGCATGTTATTGGAATGCCGCCATATCGATTTTCGTTACCCGGGAACGCAGGATCTTGTTTTTCAAGATTTGAGCTTTCGATTAAGTGAACCCGGTTTTCATGCGTTGTTCGGTCCTTCGGGTGTCGGCAAGACCTCGCTTGCGAAAATTCTCATCGGTGAGTTTTCGGTAACCGCCGGTGAGGTTCGAACCAAAGGGATTGACCGGCAAATACTTTACTCCTACAATTTAGAGCGGCTTCCGGGATGGTCCAGCATTGGTCGTCACCTTGAGCGCATCACACCTGAGCGAAACCAAACCATTAAAAACGATTTGATTGAAGCCTTCGGTATGGAGGATCTGCTTAACCAGCGATTCAACCAGCTCTCGTTGGGGCAGCAAAACCGAATCAACTTGATCCGATACCTGGTCCAAGACCATCGCGTGCTGATCATGGATGAAAGTCTCGCCAATGTGGATGAACACAGGCGAGAGCGAATCCTGCTGACAATTAAAGCCATGTTCCCTCAGATGTTGTTTCTCTATATCAGCCACAACCTGGTCGAGGTGGCCAAATTCTGCCGGATGATATGGGTTTTGCGCAGTGAGCAATACCGTCCGCGTCTTATTACAGTCTCAGGCCAGGACTACAGCCGCACCAATCCACTGGATGAGCGGGCCTTGGAAAACACGATGTTGGAGATGATGAGTGCTCGTTAGACGCCTTAGCCAGTTCTTGATGATTTACTTTATCGCACTGTTTGTGCTGCTGGCATTCAAATATGTTCTGTCCCTGTCCGACTACGTCATTCCTGGTCCGGTATTGATCTGGCAGACCGGCATCATTGAACTGGGACGCTATTTCGGGGATGTTTTCGACACGCTTCGGGTGGCGGTTATCGGCCAACTGCTTGCGATTGTTCTCGCATTGCTCGTCGGTATATTCGGTCGTAAAGCCACCTGGTTCGGGACGTTTGTAAAAGTGGCCGCTTTTAATATACAGGCATATCCCATCGTGGCCATCGCGCCCATCATCTTTATCCTGTTTGGCGACGGATTTCTCACGCGTCTCTTGATCGCCTCCATGATTTGTTATTTTCCCATCCTGTTGTCGGTCCTGGGAATAATGTCCGAACCGATCGAGGCCATAGAACACTTTTATCGCCAAACCGGACGCATGCGATGGCAGCTCGAAGTAAAGATTCGGGCGTTTGAAAATTTAGGCAAACTGACAACGGTCATTGCCGGCAGTTCGACGTTGGCCATGGCCGGGACGATTGTATCTGAATTTATCGCGGCCAATGCCGGTATCGGCTATAGCATACGGATTGCCTTGTATCAGAGCGACCTGGCAAAAATCGTTGTGGCGCTTTTTGTGATCGGCATTACGCTGTCTGTCTATCAAAATTTTCTCGAGTGGATGGGGGGGGTATTAAAAAAGGCATGGACCGGTCGTTGAACGATCGGGAAAAGTCAAACAACAGGAGATCGACCAATGGTAAAAAATCGTTTCCAATTTATCGCCTGTTTCTTGTCGGTTTTGATCGTTGCTCCCGTGGTATTGGGCAACGCGTGGGCGGAGACCCAAATCGTCTACCGGCTTAAGTGGATTCGGAACATGTCCACCGTCGGTGAGATTTATGCCGATGTTCACGGGTTGTTCCGTCACCACGGCCTGGACGTCGTCGTCAAGCCGGGCGGCCCGGAAATCGATGCCATCCGGGAATTGGAATTGGGGCAGGCTGATTTTGGCGTGGCCTCTGCAGATCAGGTAATTCGGGCCGCAGCCAAAGGATCACCGGTCGTCGTGGTTGCCCAATTGTTTCAGGTGAATCCTCTGCATTGGATCTACCGGCCGGACCGGTCGAATGGGCTGCAACCACAGGATCTGATCGGCAAAACATTGGGTGTGACGTTTGGAAAGAACGACGAGATCATTATGCGGACCCTGCTGGCCAAGGCCCGGATCCGTGACGATCAGGTCCGACTCTTCAGCGTGCGGTTGGATTATACGCCCTTTTTCAAGGGTACGGTTGATCTGTGGCCGGTTTATATTAACACCCAAGGCGTCGAACTGAGTCAGCGAATGATGGCTGCAGGCGAGAAGATCGCTTTCTTTGATCCAAATGCGCATGGCGTTCGCTTTGTTGCCAACTCAGTGGTCACCACCCGGGGCAAACTAAATCGAAGTCCAGATGTGGTACGGCGTTTTCGGCGCGCATTGCTGGCCGGATGGCGACAGGCGCTTGATCCCGCCAATGCTGAAAAAGCCATCGAGGCTGTAAGAAAGTTCGATGTGGATACGAAGATTGACATCTTGTCTGAACAACTGGCCCGAACCCGCAAATTAATCCTGCCTGATGATAACACGGTCCTGGGCGCAATTGACCATAATGCTTGGCGACAAACGGAATCCATGATGCGGATTCACAAACAGATTGCCCGGCCGGTGGATATCGACAGCAGATTGATTGAATTGGATCGTTGAAAGATCGTCACTGTTTCACGTCGAATTATCTTGTTGGATAGCAGGGATCAAGGGGTTGGCGATGACACCGCGGCTGGTGCGGAAGAGGGTGAAGGTTTTGCCGGACCTGACGTCTCGGCACCCACCACAAGGGTTATCAAACAGCATATCAAGACAATTAAAGCGATTTTAGCAAGTGGCGTGCGCATGTGTATCCCCCAGCTTGAGTTCCGATATATCAAATTCCAGACAACGTACTTAAAGCGCTCTTTCTGTGTCTGTTTTTATCTATCTTATTTATGCTTTATGCAGAAATAGTGCCAATAATTGGCATCAATAATATCAATAGGTTATGAATTAATGACGGATGGTATGAAATGAATTTCACATAATTGCTGTGAAAATCGCCTTCCAAGGTTGTTTTTGCGGCGATTTGTGTTGTGTTTTTCACAGGTGAGCATTCTAATTTCCGTACAGCTGCTTAATTTTATCATCTAAAGCGCGCGATCGCATCCAAAACAACCCGGTATTGAGTTGCTCGTCAAACTCAAGCATACGGTCCGTTGTCGAGTCGTTCCAAATGTAGCGTTCGAGTCCATCGCTGTTTTGCCTTCCCCGGCCGTAGCGTTCGAACACGGCTTTGCGTAATCGATGATATGCCGGCGGGCCCTCGACCCACATGGTGATCATATAGAAGCGGTTGCGCCAGAACCCATAAATCTTGCCATCCAGAACGGCCGGTCCCAGTTTCATCGTCTCGTTTTCACGATAGTATTGGTCGATTCCACCGTACAGCGGATCGGTCTCTAATTTTTTTAAATCCGGTAGATCAGACGGCTCCAGATACCAGGATAAACCTTCCAGTCCAATGCCAACGGCCGCGGAGGGGTTCATCGCCTGATCCTGACTTTTTGGATGTAGCGGTTTGACTGGCCTGGGCGATTTTTCCGGTTTGCGCGTCACAGCCTTGGTCTGGGGGGCCGGTTTAGGGTTCTGTGGCGGTAGCAAAGCAGCGGGTGCTTGATTCTGAGGTTGCGTTGGTTTTCGGGTTGGTCTCGGGCTCTCCTGGTTTCGAATGATCTGCGCCACTTCCGATTTTTCGACACTGACCATAAGGCCGTGCATGCTAAACCATATGTTCCCGTCCTCTTCCCAGACTTTCGGTGATGAAAAGGTTTCTCCAGTGATCATGATGATTTCATCGGCCATTGTTGCCACAGGGAACAGCATGAAAAGTAGCCAAAAGAGCAATGGCCTACCCGTGACTTGTAACAACCGATGATTTTTATCCCTGTTCATGGGATGCACCATCTTCTATCGTTTTAGAATGTTGACTCTGACCACCTGTCCCACGAGTTTGGCGCGGATCTCTCCCGGCCGTGCTTGAACCGGAAGTACTATCAGGC
>JASFGJ010000359.1:0-5178 GCA_050123815.1 Desulfobacteraceae bacterium | reverse complement strand
GCCATCGCCTATGCCACCCACAATCCGCTCCAGGTTTATCTGATGAAGCAGTTCTATGATTTTCTGGCATACGGCATCAAAGAAAACCTGTTCACCCTTTACCGTGAATCGCGACAGTTCGAGACCATTCAGAAGCAGCATGTCCAAATCGTTTCCGGCATCAAAGCCCGTGACCCGATGCGAGCCTATCTCGCCACCAAGCAGCACATCGAATACGTCATTCAGACCATTCGGGAGGCAGAGCAGGCCGCCGCCACCAAATGATTGACGATCCATTGAGGACAGCGCTTACCCACAAATGAAGATGAGCCTCTGCAGCACACCAAATGACCATTGCCGGAGCTGTGACGCATTGGCATGAAACATGAAGGGAATTCTGCATGCAGATTCGCTATCGAAATACCCTGAACCAGCTCGTTGCACTCCAGAAATACATGTTGCGCAACTCTGCGTTCGGCAGAAAAATGATGCTGCATCGCTTTATTATGGTGGAGTGTATCCTGGCGTTTATCTGTTTTGTTTTCGCCATCAACCACAATCGGCTGGTGGTGTTGATGTGCTTTGCCGGCTTGTCAGGCCTGGCATGGTTGTTTCGGGAGCGGGCGGTGATCGTGCAGTTTAAAAAAGATTTCAGACGCGAACGGCGCAAGGATGAAATCAATCTGTTTGACCGCGACCGGATCATGACCATCGATACCGACGGTTTCAGGGTCCTGATCGGCAGCCAGGAAAACCGATATGGCTGGAACGAGGTGGAAGCCGTCGGCCAGGATAAGAACAACATCTATATCCTGCTCGCCGGCATTTTGCATTATGTCATTCCCAAGTCGGCCTGGGAGGATCGCGATCAATCCGAACAGTTTTTCGACACCCTGCAAAGCTACCGAAACCCCTAGCGGGTCCGACGCGTCGAGCGGTGCATGCCCCCTGGAAAACGCCTGTGGATATTGTACTGTGGCGTTTAATTGCTCAGCAGCGGGTCGCGCTGGTTGAAGACGTCGATGCGATTGCGGGCCGGGCCGACGGCCACGGTGTCCAGGTGCATGGGTTGAAAATCGCGCCGCTGATCCCTTTCCGGCAGGACGGCATCCAGGCCGCACACCTCGGAAGCAAAACCAAATTTACCCGGACGCCCGCCCACGACACCCGGGCGCAACTTTTTGCTGTCCTGCGCCATGATCAGGGTATTGTCGGGCAGACACCCGACAACGCAGTTGGGGCCATCGATGATCAGGGGCCGGCAGGCGTGTTTCAGATGCGTCAAAAATGCCTTGTCGGGATGGCTGTCAAGCTGTGTGTTGTCCAGAGGCGTCATCACATGCTTGTAAGCACCCAAATCCAAGCCCAGCTGCATCATGGTGTAATGCAGAATATGGGTGAATACTTCCGAATCCGATTGGTAGCCGTTGTATCCGTCAAAACCGCGGGATGTCAGAAATTCCCGATTCGGTACAAATGCCGTATTTTCGCCATTGGTCATGGTGGCATATCCCTGCAGGAAAAAGGGATGGCAGGCATACAGATCAATGGCGTAATTCGTGTTCTGACGCCCCTGCGCGAGAATGACGCGGGCTTTCAACGTTTTGCGGTCCAGCCCGAGATAATCGGCCAACACAAGCGGATCGCCGATCTCCTTGATCAATATGGTGTCGGGCCAGAACGAAAAGACCATCATATCGTTGCGCTCTTGCCCCATCTTTTTCAGCGCCAGCCGCACCTGCATGTACTTGCTGCCGCGCTGGTCGGCCTCCAACGGTTCATACTCGGCTGGCGCTTCGTAGGCGCGGACAAGATAGACATCGCGCTTGGGGACTCCCCGGGGCGGTTGGGCGGCGAGTTTGAAAGTTACCTTGTACTTGGTGGTGAATCCTTTGTGGAGCATGAACTTGTCAAGCCGCTTCAGCCCCGGGTTGCTGAAAATCCCGGACAGAATGGGCGCGCTCTTCATCTGCTCGAACGGACCGCCCAGATCACGCAACAGCAAACCGACACCCGAGCCGTCATACCCTTCGCGCATCGCGCTCAATCCGCGGATCGCCTCAATGGGTGACATGCAATCGTCACAGGTCAGAGCGATCAATCGGCACATAGGTTACTCCTCATGATTTGAAGCCAATTAAAATTAAGTTATACTAAATGTCAATATTAAAATTCAACATATATAAATTTCAACTGGTTTTATCTGGTTGAAATCTTTGACGCTTTTTAATAATAGGATGTATATGCAGCGAGGTCGCCACATTTCCCCGGATCAATACATCAAGGCGCTGACGGATATCAGCAGCGCCATCACATCGGAACTGTATCTGGAGGAGATCCTCAAACTTATCGTCATGGTCACCGCCAATGTGACCGGTTTCGCGATCTGCTCCCTTTGGCTGTTGGACGATAACGAATCACCTCCCCAAATTCGACTGAAGGCCACCCAGGCCATATCCCCCGATTATGTCAAGGATCGCTCCCTCGATCTCAACGAAGGCGTGGTCGGGCATGTGCTAAGCACCAAAAAGCCGCTGACCATTAAAAGCGTCCTGCGAAACAGACGCTTCAAGGAAAAAGAGATGGCCCGCCGTCTCGGACTGGTTTCCATGGTGGGCGTGCCGCTCTCCCTGAAGGACTCTAAAATCATCGGCGTATTGAACTGTTTTACGACAACCGCGCATGAATTCACCAAAACCGAGGTCAATCTGCTGACCGCCGTAGCCAACCAGGCCGCCGTGGCCATTTTAAACACCGAGCTGATGGTCAAAACCCAGGTCATCCAAAAAGAGCTGGAAAGCCGCAAGCTGATCGAACGCGCCAAGGAGGTGCTGATGTATCGCATGCGCATCAAGGGTGACGCGGCCTACCGCTGGTTGCAGAAACGCAGCATGGATACCCGCAAATCGATGCTGCAGGTGGCCGAAGCGGTTCTGCTATCCGAAGAGCTCGATCTAGATTCCAAGAAATAGATCCAAAATCAGTGAGTGCCCATCCATTTATTCCCTTTCCCTTGAGGGAGAGGGTCAGGGTGGGGGTGTAAGCCTTTGAAAGCACGCACCCAGCCCCTCCCCCTCAAGAGTAAGAGGAGAATGTATTTCTGGATGGACACAAGTTAACATTTAAGCTGCCAACCGGGCATCGTGGAAAATTATCTTGACTTTTAGATTAAGTTTCACTAATTAATTGTGATCTATTTTAATATGTCTATCAACGGAGATAGACCGGAGTTCCATTCGGAACTCCCGCCACATCGTTGTAACAAAAGACAAAGGCGTCTGCTGTCCGAGGTAGGATCAGGCGCCTTTTTGTATCGTGCGCCCCGGACTGCCCACCGATTAAATACCGTCAATGCCTGATCAAGGCACTTAAGCTTACTTTTACGATGGAAGAAGGAGAACGCCATGCGCTATTCCAAAAAAAATGATGTCCTTGGAACCACCAATCGCGGCAATCCGGCCGAGTCGAGCCTGTGCACCCTGTGTCGCGCCGATTGTGAAGGCAAATGCGAAACCTGGCTCTCCAGCCTGGTGGGACGCAAATTGCTCTATCCCCGAGACTACGGCATTGTCACTGCCGGGGCCAACAATACCACCCATGTCGGCGTCTCTTACAATTCACTGCGCATTCAAGGGTATGCTTACGGCGCGCATGGATTGAACGGAAACCTTTCAAACGATCCGGACGACTGCATCTTCCCCAACGTGGATGTCAGCACCGAATTTGGCAGCGAGATCAAGACCAAAGCCCGCCTGCCCATCATGACCGGCGCCCTTGGCTCCACTTTCGTGGCGGCCAAATACTGGGATTCGTTCGCCATCGGCGGCGCACTGGCAGGCATCCCCATCGTCATCGGCGAAAACGTCGTGGGTGTGGACCGCGAGTCGGAGATCAACAACGGCAAAATCACCAAGGCCCCGGAGCTGGACCGCCGCATCGACACCTACCTGCGATATTTTGACGGATACGGGGGTGTTTTCGTCCAACTCAATGTCGAAGACACCCGCAACGGCGTTGCCGAGTATGTGGCCCAAAAATATGGCGACAAGTGCATCATCGAGTTGAAATGGGGTCAGGGCGCCAAAGATATCGGCGGAGAGATTCAGGTTACCAGCATCGACTACGCCCTGTTTCTGAAAAAACGCGGCTATGTGGTGGACCCCAATCCGGAACTGCCGGAAGTTCAGGAAGCATTTGAAAAAGGGGCCATCAGGTCTTTTGCCCGCCACAGCCGACTGGGAGGCACCAACCTGAGCAGCGTGGATCTGGTGCGCGAAGACTTCATGAAAAGCGTGGACTACCTGCGCAGCATCGGTTTCAAGCGCATCTCTCTCAAAACCGGCTCTTACGGAATGGAAGAGCTGGCCATGGCCATAAAATTTGCCTCGGACGCCAGACTGGATCTGTTGACCATCGACGGGTCCGGCGGAGGCACCGGCATGAGCCCCTGGAACATGATGCAGAGCTGGGGCGTCCCCTCCATCAACCTGCATGCCAAAGCGTATGAATATGCCAGCATCCTGGCGGCCAAAGGCTGCAATGTGGTCGATCTCTCCTTTGCCGGCGGCTTCTGTCTGGAAGACAGCATTTTTAAAGCCATGGCATTGGGCGCACCGTACACCAAACTGGTCTGCATGGGCCGCTCACTGATGATCCCCGGCTACCTAGGCACCAACATCGAAGGCGCATTGCACCCGGAACGCAAAGAAGAGATCAGCGCCAATTGGGATCAGCTGCCCAGGAGCGTCAGCAGCATCGGCGCCACACCGGAAAAACTCTTTGCCTGCTACTTCGATGTCCAGAAAAAGATCGGCAAGGACGAAATGAAACATATCCCCTACGGCGCCATCGCCTTCTGGACCCTGGCGGACAAATTGGGCTGCGGCCTGCAGCAACTGATGGCCGGCGCACGCAAGTTCGCCATGAACCAGGTCTCGCGGAACGACCTGTTCTCAGCCAACCGCGAGACCGAAAAAGAGACCGGCATCGCCCATTGCGCCGATGTCAATGACGAATTCGCAAAGAAAATTCTCAATTCCTAAATCATCGCCGCAGGACCATTCAACCCCCGTCGGCCAACCTTCGACGGGGGTTTTCTATAACCTATCTCAAAATAAATCTAAACGCCCCTGGCGGCGTTGCAAAACGGCTAAAAATGCTCACATACTACGTGTATGCTCCGCTTTTTAACCGTTTCGC
>JASFGJ010000358.1:0-5182 GCA_050123815.1 Desulfobacteraceae bacterium | reverse complement strand
GATTCAACGTACTGTAAGGATCCTGAAAGATCATTTGGATCTTTTTGCGCAGCGGCTTGAACTGACGTTCGTTCAAGCCCGCAATCTGCTGGTTGTCAAAGCAAATGCGTCCTTCATCCGGCGTGAGCAACCTCAAAATCAGGCGGGCGACCGTGGATTTACCGCACCCGCTTTCGCCAACCAGGCCAAGGGTCTGGTTCGGTTGGATGTCGAGGTTTACCCCGTCCACGGCGCGGACATGGTCGCCCACCCGCTGGAAGAATCCTCTTCGGACCGGGAAGTACTTTTTCAACCCTTCAACTTTCAAAATTGGTGATGCGCTTTCGGACATGATCATCTCTCCGCTTCAAAAACAACCGGGCATCGTGCCAGATGGCCGCTGTTAAATTCATACATCGCCGGGTGGTCCTGTTCGCAGGATGGTTGACGGTGCTCGCAGCGGGGATGAAACGGGCAGCCCTTGGGTTTGTAGGCAGGGTGGGGAACGCTTCCCGGTATACTGTAGAGGCGTTTGCCGCGTTTTTCTTTTGTCGGCAGCGCATCCAACAGGGCGCGGGTATAAGGATGCCGTGCCTGTTGAAAGATGTGTGAGGTATTTCCCTGCTCGACGATGATGCCGGCGTACATGACATAGATATGGTCGGCAATGGCCGACACAACCCCCAGATCGTGGGTGATGTACTGAATTGCCATCTGTTTGCGCTGTTGAAGATCTTTCAACAGATTCAGTATCTGGGCCTGGACCGTTACATCCAGTGCGGTTGTGGGTTCGTCGGCGATGATCAAATCGGGCTCGCACGCCAGTGCCATGGCGATCATGGCCCGTTGGCGCTGGCCGCCGCTGAGCTGGTGCGGGTAGTCGTTGACACGCCCCTGCGGATCGACAATGCCCACGTCGTCAAGCAGCTTCACCGCCCGGGCCAACGCCTGTCGCTCGGCGATTGATTCGTGGGCCATGACGGCCTCTGCGATCTGGTTGCCGATGGTAAAGACCGGGTTTAGCGAAGTCATGGGTTCCTGGAACACCATGGCCATGCGCTTGCCGCGCAGGCCGCGCAGTTGAGAGGGGCCCATCTCCAGCAGCGATGTGCCGTCGAAGATAATTCTTCCGCCGGCGATTCGGGCCGGCGGCCGGCGCAGCAGGCCCATGGTGGCCAGGGCCGTCACGGTTTTGCCGCAGCCCGACTCGCCGACGATGCAGACCGTCTCCCGGCGGCGTACGCAAAAGTCAATGCCGTCTACCGCCAGTGCAACCGGTCCGTCGCCGTGAAAATGAACGCTCAGATCTTCGACCGAAAGCAATACATTGTTGGTTTGGCTCTTCATTCTAGCTACGCTGCCTCAATTTCGGATTCAGGATGTCCCGCAACCCTTCGCCAAACAGGTTAAACGCAAGCACCACCACCAGGATAACCAAGCCCGGCGCGAAGGTCAGCCAGGGCGCATCGAAAATGTAGGCTTTTCCATCGGATAGGATGTTGCCCCAGGTGGCATGCGGCGGCGGCACGCCGAATCCCAGAAAGCTGAGTCCGGCCTCGGTCAACATGGCCGTTGCGATACCCAAAGTGGCCGAGACCAGCACCGGCGCCACGGCGTTGGGCATTACATGGCGAAAGATGATACGCATGTCGCTGATCCCCAGGGCTTTGGCCGCGGCGACAAAATCCTGCTCTCTTAGCGACAGAAACTCGGCACGTACAAAGCGCGTCGTTCCCATCCAGGAGGTCAGGCCGATGACCACCATGATATTGTAGATGCTTGGCGGCAGCAGGGCCACCACGGTCAGGATCAGAAAGAACGAAGGAAAGCAGAGCATGATGTCGACGGCCCGCATAATAAGTGTATCGATGCGCATGGTGGGCCACCACAGCCATCGCATCCAGATTGATGTCCCCGGTTTCGATCGGCGCTGTCGGCGATAAAACCATATGCCGTCAGCGACCGCAGCCAGGCAGATCACCAGAGTCCATATCCAAACTTTGATGACGGCGGTAACAATGACGGCAATGGCCATAATTGCCAGTGCGACGTGCCCGGTCAGCAGATATTGCTGTCCGTAATAACCCGCCAGGCCGCCCAGAAGCACGCCTATTGCCACGGAAATGCCGACCGCGACGAACCCAACCGTCAGCGATACCCACGCACCTTGCAGCATACGCGCGAATACATCGCGGCCCAGTTCATCCGTGCCCAGAACGTAGATGCCCAGCATGGGGAGTTCCTCGGGCTGCAGGGTATCCAGTTTTGGGGCGGACAGGGGAGGGCGCAGTTTTTCCTGGAGGCGCACCTGTGCCGGATCCATCAGCGGCTGCTTTCCCGAGGTCAGGCCAAGGCCGGTGAGGGCCACGGCGAAAAAGATCACAAATATCACCAGGCCGCTGAAGGCCATGCGGTTCTTGCGCAGCAGATACCAGGTCTCCTGCCACGGCGAGCGTGAGGGCGGCAGCATGCCGTCTTCAACATGATGCAGCCTATGGGGTGTGTCTGTCGCCATCAGAGCTTAATCCTCGGGTCCACCACCATGTAAAGCAGGTCGCTGATCAGCGTGCCTGCCAGCACCAGAACGGCGGTGATAAAATTGACGGTCAATATCACGGGATAATCCCTTGCCAGGATGGCTTCATAGGCCATGCGGCCCATTCCCGGCCAGGAAAAGATAGATTCGATGATCACCGATCCACCGATTAGGCCTGGAAGGATCAGGCCGAACATGGTCACAAACGGCAGCAGGGCGTTTCGCAGGGCATGCCGATAGTAGACTGTGTCCGACGGCAAGCCTTTGGCCCGTGCGGTGCGGACGTAGTCCTGGCCGATGATTTCCAGCATCTGGCTGCGCACATAGCGCGACAGAACGGCAATACCACCGGTAGCACCCAAAATCGAGGGCAGTACCAGATGCCAGGTGCGATCCATGATTTTGATCAGCGGCGATGCGGCGGTTACGCCGAAACTCTCCATGCCGATCACCGGCACCTGCAGCTGGGTCACCACGATGATGATCAGTACATAGGCGAAAAAAAAGCCCGGGATGGAGATCAGCAAATAGGCGAAAAAGGTGGTGGTGCGGTCGTAGACCCCCTCACGCTGAATGGCCGACCGGATGCCCACCGGAAATGAAAAGGTCCAGGTCAGGATCGTGCCCACGACAAACAGGGGCAGGCTGTTGAGAAAGCGCTCCCAGATTTTTCCAAGCACCGGCTGGCTGTCCCGCCACGAAACGATGCGGCCGCTGAACAGGTCCCGGTAAAAAAGCAGGTACTGCACATGCAGCGGTTTGTCCAGATGGAACTCCTTGCGCATGCGCTCCACGATTTCGGGAGTGAACTTGGGATTGAGCGGATCGATCTGGCTCGGTTCGCCCGGGGCCAGATGGATAATCAAAAACGAAATCACCGAAACGAAAAAGAGTGTTACCGTTTTTTGAACGATGCTTCTTCCGATATATGACAGCACGAGTACTCCTTATCCTTCATTAGTCCGTGGCGAATATCGGCGTTTGCGGCAGCTTGACCCACTGGTTGAAGTGATAGTCGTAGTTGCCGATTTTGGTCACAGCGATGGGCTTGAACGCACGGCTGCCGTCCGCGGCGGTCACCTGACGCACGATACGTTTATCCAGCACAGCTGTCCAGCGTGTGGTATACAAAAATGTGTACGGCTGCATCCGCGCAATAATTTCATGCAGGCGATGGCAGAACTCGACCTGGCGTTGATGATCGTACTCCCGTCTGATTTTGACGATCAAATCGTCGGCCTCGGGATCGGAGAAGCCCACGAAATTTAGCTGGAACTTTCCACTTTGGCTCGAGTGCCAGACCTGATACAGGTCCGGGTCGATGGGCATGAGCCAGCCCAGGATCAGCGCATCAAAATCGAGCTGATTGACCCGTTTCTGGATAAAGACAGACCATTCCAGCACATCGGTTTCCACCTGAATGCCGATTCTTTTCCAGGCATCCTGGGCAACAGCCAGGATCGCCTTGCGCAGTGGATTGCCGTGGTTGGTGATCAAGGTGAACGCCAGGCGCTTGCCCTCTTTTTGCAGGTAGCCGTCTGCGCCATGGTGCCACCCGGCCTGGTTGAGCAGTTTGACGGCGCCTGCCGGATCATGGGGCAGCGGTTTGATGGCATGGTTGTAAAAGTCGGTCTGCTTTACAAACGGGCCTGTGATCGGCTCTCCCTGACCGTACAGCACATGGTCGATAATTTTCCTGGTATCGATGGCCATGCCGAGGGCGCGGCGGACGCGCGGGTCATCGAACGGCGGCCGGCGCGAATTGTAGCCGATGTAGGTGTAACCAAGCCTTGCGGCGCTGAAATTTTGATAACGATCGTCCTTGCTCAGACGGTCCACTTGATGCGGTTGAATGCTTTCGTAATAAGATCCATACGTATCAAGTGTTCCGGCATAAAACTCCATCTCCTGGGTCAGTTTGTCCGGGATAATCCGTAAGACATACTGCTGGTAGTTGGGGGCGCCTTCCCAATACGCATCATAACGTTTGAGGCGGATGAACTGATCTGCTTTCCACGCCTGGAATTGAAACGGGCCGCATCCGATGGGGTGACGGTTGAAGCCGCTTTGGCGAAGGGTAAACCCATCGGGATCCTTACCCAAGCGTTGGGCTTCTTGTGTTAGCGCCGCTTCATTGAGCAGATGGGCCGGCAGGATGCCCATTGCCCAGGTGCCAAAGGCAGGTGAATAGAGTCGTTTGTAGATGATCCGAACGCGGTACGGATCGATGATCTCGACCTGCTGCACCGGCTCGAAGTCGGCCGTGCGGGGGGAGATGTTTTGCGGATTCATAATGGCGTCAAAGGTGAATTTGACATCTTGCGCCGTAACTTCGCGGCCGTCATGAAACGTTACCCCTTGGCGCAGAAAAAACTCGATAATGGGATTATGGGTCGTGGCCGGCAACAATTGCTCGGCAAAATCCGCCAGCCGGTTTTCGTCCAACGGGGGATTGGCCTGCATCAAGGCCGCTGCGTCGAAGCTGGAAAAGTAGTGTTCCCCGAGGATCTCTTTGAGGTTATCGAAAAGCATTTGATCGACCCGGTCAAGGGTCAGCCGGATGCGGTAGGGTGCTTCTGCGGCTAGCTCTATGGAAAGATCGCTTTCGCCTTTTTCTATGGTGGCCCGATGGGTGATTCGTTTCGGCGGCAGGGTTTCGACGGCCGT
>JASFGJ010000357.1:0-5183 GCA_050123815.1 Desulfobacteraceae bacterium | reverse complement strand
TGGATACCTGGTGGCAGACAGAGACCGGCGGATTTTTGTGCAGCACCCTGCCGGCCGTCACCCCCATGAAACCGGGCAGCGCCGGACCCGGCATGCCGGGCATCCACCCGGTCATTCTGGACGATGAGGGCAACGAGCTGCCCCGGGGAGCTGGAAAAGCAGGAAACATCTGTATCCAGAATCCCTGGCCGGGCATGTTCCAGACCATTTGGGGTGACCGGGACCGCTTCGTGACCAACTATTTCGCCCGGTACAATAAAGATCCAAATTCCAAAGATTGGCGCGATTGGCCTTATCTGACCGGCGACGCCGCTGTTGAGGCGCCGGACGGATTCTTCCGCATCCTGGGCCGGATCGACGATGTCATCAATGTTTCGGGTCACCGCCTTGGAACCAAGGAGATCGAATCCGCGGCCCTGGTGGTGGAAGAGGTGGCCGAAGCGGCGGTTGTGCCTGTTGCACATGACATCAAAGGAAAGGAACCCGATCTTTACATTGCGCTCAAGCCCGGTTTCGAAGCCAGCGATGCGCTGGCCCAGAAGATTTCCGACGCCATCTGCACGGAAATCGGCAAAATCGCCAAGCCGCGCAAAGTGTGGATCGTACCGGATATGCCAAAAACACGCTCCGGCAAAATTATGCGGCGCGTATTGGGCTCCATTTCCAACCGCAAGGATGTCGGCGATGTGATGACCCTGGCCAATCCTGAAATCGTGGAACACATCACCAAGATGGTGCAGGGCTAGTAATTGCCAAATCCAGCTGATGCGTGTATTTTAGAAAGTACGGACCAAGCGAAAAAACCGACTCGGGCAGACAACAGCCTGCCGCCGCCGTTAGGAGGCACATACCGGCGGCGGCAGGCTATCACGCGTTCAGCAGGAGGCAAACATTATCGCCATCCAAGGCAAACCTTATGGCGCGGTGTGGCTGACCGCCGCTCGCGCCTTTCCATCTGCGAACCGACGCGACAATTCGCTGCCCACAGGCCGGATGCACAGGGGATTGCAGCGGGTTGAAAACCCAGAATAAATTTTGGATGATCATTGCCGCGGCCTTGAGCGCCACCGTGATAGCCCTTTGTGCGGTGGGGCTGCTGCTGTGGCACGCCCTGTCCCTCGACCATCAGCAATTTCTGCGTGGGATCGTTTTCGAGCACTTTGCCTATTTTTTTTCAGCCGCGTTTATCCTGCTGGTCGCATTTGGTTTTGCGGCCGATTGGATATTCAGGGCCTATGTAATTCCCATCAATCGTCTGGCCGAGGAGATCGATTTGATCAATACGGTCAATCCTGAGCTGCGGGTTACGGTGCGCGGCAGCTTCGACGTCAAGCGTCTGGCAAGTATTATCAATCAAAGCGCCGAACTGGTCAGCCGGCTTCGCCAAAGTCAGGCGCAAAAACTCAAATCCGCCCAATCCGCAGTCGAAAACGAAAAAGCCATCCTGGCCACGCTTTTGTCCGATCTGCCTCAGGGAATTCTGATATGCAATCTCGACGGCCGCATTGTCTTCTACAATCGCAAAGTCAGGCAGCTTTTGGTGCAATCGGAATCGAAACCTGCTGAATCCGGAGCCAACGGTAGTCAATGGGTCGGACTCGGGCGCTCGGTTTACAGCTTTGTCGATCAGTCTTTGGTACACAACACCCTCGAACGCATTGCCGACAAGCTGGCCCGTAACCGTGGTTCAGCCAGTGAACGCTTTATCATCGGCACCCAATTCGGAAATGTCCTGCCTGCGGAGCTGTTGCCGATACTGGACAGTCAGCACCATGTTACCGGATTCATCATCTACATCGAAGATTTGACGGCCAGAATGCGGCAAACCGAAGAACAGTCCAAACATCTGGAACTGTGGCAGCATCAGTTGACCCAATCGATCTCGGTTATCAAAACTGTGGCAGAGATTCTCAGAGACATTTCCTTCAAGTCGGACACCGAATACCAGCAGATGGTCCAGGTTTTGTCAGAACAGTCCGATCTGGCCGCCCATATGTGGGGTCAAAAAGGCATCGCCGACCCGTTGAGCGGCACTGCCGCCTGGCCCCTGACAGCCATTAGCGTCGAACAGTGGGCAAAGCATCTGAAAGAGCGGATAAGTCCCGAGTTGCAACTGGAACTCAAGATCGATCCCCAGGCACTGGCGGCGCACATCAGCATCGATATCCACCACATGACCCAAGTGATCGTCTCCGTCCTGGGCAACGTGCGGACACAATCCCCTGTCGCACAAGCGCAAGCCTATTTCTATCGGCAAGAAGCCTGGCTTTATGCCGACATCGTCTGGAGGGGGCCTGCAATCGATGTCAGCACCCTCAAGCAATGGAAATTGCAGTGTTGCGGAGTTTCCGATAACCGAACCGCCATCGCTATCGGCGATATACTGGTTTTTCACGGGGCCAGGCTTTGGCCGCATCGTCGTCCGGACATGCCGGACAGCGCAGGCATGAGACTGCTGGTTCCAACCCTGGAAGATGACGGAACTGTCGCAAACAGCCGAGTGACCATTCTGCCTGAGTCCAGACCCGAGTTCTATGATTTCAACTTGTTTCAACAAGCCGGGCAATCACCCGAATTGGATAATCGTCTTCTGAGTGAACTGACCTTTACCGTTTTCGACACGGAAACCACCGGTCTAGATCCAGCCGGCGGTGATGAGATTATTTCCATCGGCGCCCTTCGCATTGTCAACGGAAAACTGCTGAAAGAAGAGCAATTCAGCCAGCTGGTCGACCCCAAGCGGCACCTGCCATGGGAGTCGATCAAATACCATGGGATACGTCCAGAGATGCTGGTGGACCAACCCACCATTGAGCAGGTGCTGCCGCGTTTTCAGCTCTTTGCCCAAGAGACGGTCCTAGTCGGCCACAACGTGGCTTTTGATATGCGCATGCTGCAAGTCAAAGAAGCCGTCACCGGCATCCAGGTCATTAATCCGGTATTGGATACCATGCTGCTGTCATCGGTGGTC
Source organism: Desulfobacteraceae bacterium (assembly GCA_050123815.1). Classification (GTDB taxonomy): domain Bacteria; phylum Desulfobacterota; class Desulfobacteria; order Desulfobacterales; family Desulfosarcinaceae; genus JARRKU01. The sequence goes on along the minus strand of JASFGJ010000357.1, from coordinate 2,212 downwards.
CACCCGGCGCAGGAGGACCACAGCCTCGGCGTCACCGCGCAGCGCATGGGGGTCAACATCGTCGGCCGCCACTCCGCCATGGGCGATGCTCTGGCCACCGCTGAAATATTTCTGAAGCTTATTCCACTGCTGGCCAAAAACGGTATCCGTACGCTGTTTGACGCACGCGAGGCGTCGAAAACGAGCTACTATGCGCGGCTCAAATATTAAGTGGTTTCAAAGGTCTCTCTCGGGCCCAAATCCTGCGTTGGAACGATGCGCTCAATCCCTCTTTAACGGCTCCAGCTTGCATGATGTGACGCTATCGCCTGCAGTACGCTTGAAAGCACTAAAATCGGGTATTGCGTTGGTGTGGAACAGATGGGTCTGGCACGTGCAATCGCTGCTGCCGAATCGCTTTATGGGTAAGACCTCCGGCATTTCGGAAAAGATCCGGGCCCAACGATGCTCGAGGTGCTTCTGATCGTAACGAATCCATGCGCAGATGGGGCGCATGATTTTACTAAGATAATCGATATGCCAACGCCGTGGCTTCAACTTGCGGCAATGTCTTGATACGCGGGCTTTTACGCCGCCAGGGCCGCGTGCGCTGCCGACGTAAATGTAGTAACCTGGTGAAAACGTCATCTTGCCTAATCGCCCGACATCTATTTTGGCACAGGAGCGGTTTTGCAGAATCAATGCGTATGTTCCTGGATGCGGCTTCATCCATAGATGGATAATCACGAATAATCAAAAAGAAAGAGGGCGTGGCACACCAACTTCAACAGCTCTTATCAGATTAAGATAGTGTCCATCCAGAAATACCATTCTCCTCTCCCCCTTGAGGGGGGAGAGGCTGGGTGACCTGACCCTCTCCCTCAAGGGAGAGGGAATAAATGGATGGGCACAAGTTAATGACATTGGATAGCGGATGAAAATTTGACTTGTAGAACCATTTGCTCTATAAGGACCAGAACATAGGCGGTAAGTTCTCAACTGTTCTTACCTTACCGATCGTTTTTGCCAGGTCATCTTGCCGTCTTAAGTACAATCTAACGTTCCAAGCGACGGATTCAATTACGTGCATTCGATGGGAGCCCGCCCGTGGTACAAAAGCCTGCCACGGACGCCGAGCCCGCTGGGGGCCATTGGATGGTATCAGAGGAGGGGACTGTGCCATGGCAAATTACAAGCACGTTGAAATTCTCTTTCAGGGTGTGGATGTCTGGAATCGGTGGCGCGAACAGGATGGCGATATTATCCCCAATCTGAGTGGCGCTAACTTGAACGGAGCCAACCTCGCATATGCAAACCTGAGACTAACTGATCTGAGAAAAACAGACCTTCGCCAGGCCAATCTTGTTGGAGCCGAGCTAATCAAGGCGGATCTTCGCAACGCCAATTTGAGAGGCGTCAATGCGATTTCGTCAGATTTGAAGGGCGCCAACATGAGTGGTGCGCATCTGATTTCGACGGATTTAAGCCGCGCCGACTTGCAGGGGGCGGATATGAGGGGCGTGCGGTTGGATGGCTCGGATCTTTACGAAGCGAACCTCAAGGATTCCAATTTGAGCGAAGCGAACCTGTCCAACGCTCATCTTCTTTCGGCCAACCTGATGCGAACCAATCTTCGGGGGAGCAACCTGGCAGGTGCGATCCTGGTGATCGCCAATCTTTCCGGAGCCGACTTGTCGATGGCCAATCTTACCGGCGCCAGGCTTTACGGTACCGATCGGGATGAATGGAAAATCTCGGGCATCAAGTGCGACTATGCTTTCTGGGATGGACGCGGCAATCGACGTACACCTGCCGACCGCAATTTTAAACCCGGAGAGTTTGAACTTCTCTACCAGCAAACACCCACTGTTGAATACTTTTTCGATGAAGCCTCTTCCCCATTTCATGCAGTTTTGATGGATCGTGTGGTCAAGGTGATTCACACGCGTTCACCAGAACTCGAAATACAGCTGGACAGCATGATCTTTAGCGGTATGCCGCGTGCCGTCTTTTCTGTGCTGCATCGAAAAGACCGCCCGAAAGCTCTTGAATTGATAGACAAATGTTACAAAGAACAGATGCAACGAGCAGATGCAATGGAGATGAGAGACGTAATGGATCGATGGGAGCGCGAGGCCAGGTGTCATAGGCGCTAGTGTTGTGTCCCAGAATTATGTGACATTATTTTTCGACCCAAAATATCAAATGACAAAATCCAAATGTCAAATGGCGG
>JASFGJ010000356.1:0-5204 GCA_050123815.1 Desulfobacteraceae bacterium | reverse complement strand
GGTTTTACAACCTAATTTCAGGGGATCCACAGGATTTGGCTCTGCCTTTCGTCAAGCCGGCCATGGGCGCTGGGGACGTGAAATGCAAAATGATGTGAGTGATGGCATCACCACATTGGTTAAAGCAAGCGAATGCATAAAGCACTCAAGAAAGCCGGCAAGTCGGTAGAATTAATCACCATCGACGGGGAGGATCACTGGTTATCCGCGAGTTCTACTCGATTGCAGATGTTAAAAGCGATAGATGACTTTTTAGGTATACACAACCCAACTGGCAATATGGCTAAAGAGCAAGGAGAATAGTTAGATTCCTTTTTTCCAAAAAAATTAAAAAAAGTGACGTACATCACTGCATGCGTTTTATAGATCGTGTACGATCCGTTACAACGATATCTGGTTTCTCGAACCCATTCGCAATGGACAGACTTATCGATTGCCCTGAGAAAGATCTTGCTGGTCGGCCTCTCACACTCACCTGTCGTCGAAACTGAACATTTCGTCATCCCTTACCATTGATCTGAGAAAATAGTATCGGTCAGGCTTCCACAATTTCAGATCCTCACATATACATACCGCCGGCTCTTCAGGTATGAACGGATGAGACAAGGCACTGTGTCTCATATTCAATATGGTGGAAAATCATGCAACTGTTTAAGATCATTGCAATCGCCACCACTTTATTTCTAATCGGCATGACGGTGCCTGAGTGGATTGCGCATGCGCAGCCGCCTTCCCAAGCCGGGATATGTAAAATAGCTTCCATTCAGGGGCGGGCAACGGCAAGGCGAACCGGCAGCACGAAATGGTCCCCTGTCCGTGTGGGTGATGTGTTTTACCCCGGAGACCGGATATTGACCGGCCGGCACTGCCGCGTCGCCATTGTGCTCAGCAACGATACGGTGTTGCGCATCGATCAGAATACCACCATCGTTTTTTTAGGCTTCCAGGAGAAAAGATCGTTTCTGATCGACCTGCTCCATGGTGCCGTTCACTTTTTCAGCCGCAAAGTCCGCAGTTTGAAACTGAGTACCCCCTTTGCGAATGCGACGGTTGAAGGTACTGAGTTTTTTGTCAATGTCGACCAGGATCATACCCTGATTTCCCTTTTTGAGGGACGTGTCCGTGCGGATAACGCGCAGGGCAGCCTCCTGCTAAACAAAGGCCAATCCGCCGTGGCCAAGGCTGATCAGCCACCTGAGTTGAAATTCATCGTCCGCCCCAGAGATGCGGTGCAGTGGACGCTCTATTACCCGCCCATCATCGCCTACCGGCCTGATGATATCCCCGCCGCTGCCGAACATCTGCGATCCAGGCTGAGCCAATCCGTGCGTGCGTATCAGCAGGGTGATTTGGATCAGGCTTTCACCTTGATCGACGGACTTTCAAAGAAAATCGATGATGCCCGGTTCTATGTCTATCGCGCCAATCTATCCCTGGCCGTCGGTCGCGTGCCGGAAGCACTGACGGATATCGAAAGGGCCCTTGCCCTTGAAGCGGATAACAGCGAGGCATTGGCATTGCGATCCATCATCGCTGTTGTTCAAAATCGCAAAGAAGCGGCCTACACGGATGCCCAGAAAGCGGTGGACCTGAACCCGGAATCACCATCTGCCTTGCTGGCATTGTCCTATGCGCACCAGGCCGGGTTTAACCTGTCCGGAGCGATGGATCAGGCCCAATTTGCGGTGAAAAAAGCCCCTGAAAATGCCATTGCCCGGGCCAGATTGGCCGAGCTGCGGCTCTCCACCGGCGACCTGGATGGCGCCTTGAGGGCTGCGCGTCGGGCCGCTGAATTGGATGCCCATCTCACCCGCGCCCAAACGGTCCTGGGGTATGCCTACCTGACGCAGATGGAGATCGCGGCATCCGAAGCTGCCTTCAGTAAAGCCATCCAATCGGATTCAGCAGCACCACTGCCGCGTCTGGGACTCGGCCTGGTCAAGATTCGGCAGGGACAATTAAAACAAGGGCGGGCGGATATCGAGATCGCCGCCGGACTCGATCCCGGCAATGCGTTAATCCGCAGCTATCTTGGCAAAGCTTATTTTGATGAAAAACGAAGTCCGCTGGAAGTGCGACAGTTCGAGATCGCCAAGGAACTCGATCCCCGGGATCCAACCCCCTGGTTTTATGACGCCATCCGCAAACAGACCCAAAACCGACCGGTGGCGGCATTGCAGGACCTGCAAAAATCGATCGAACTCAATGACAACCGTGCGGTCTACCGCTCCCGCCTGCTGATGGATGCGGACCTGGCCGCCCGCAGCGCATCATTGGGGCGCGTCTACAATGATCTTAAATTCCAGGAACTGGCCCTGCGGCAAGGGTGGCGCTCGCTCCAGGCTGACCCGGCAAACTACTCCGCCCACCGGCTGCTCGCGGATGCATATCGTTCGCGGCCCCGACATGAAGTCGCACAGGTGAGTGAACTTTTGCAGGCACAATTGCTCCAACCCATCAGCCTCACGCCGGTGCAGTCCCAATTGGCGGAATCCAACCTTCTGATCTTGGAATCCACCGGACCTGATTCGGCGGCCTTTAATGAATTCAATCCGTTGTTCGTGCGTAATCGTGTGGCCGCCCAGATCGACGGTTTGGCCGGAGACAACGGGACCTGGGGGGATAATGTTACGCTGTCGGGGGTCTACGACAAGGTCTCGGCAAGTGTCGCTCAATTTCATTATGAAACTGATGGGTTCCGCAACAACAATGATCTGGACCAGGATATTTACGGCGCCTTCATGCAGGCGGCCATCACCCCAAAAGTCAACGTACAGGCGGAGTACCGCTACCGAGCCATTGAAAACGGAGACCTGTCGTTAAACGGCGATTTAGACGTTTTCAAACCAACCTTCCGCCAGGACACCGAATCCGACGCGCTTCGGGCAGGCCTGCACGTCAAACCCTGGCTTAATTCCAACATCCTCGCATCGGTTATCTACCGGAACTCGCAAACAACCCAGGACGAAATGCTAACCTTTATGGATATGAATTTTCCAGCCCACGCGAAGCTCGATGTTGAGAGCTATAGCGGAGAATTGCAATATCTTCGAAAAACCCGTTGGGTGGATATCGTTGCCGGCGGGGGATACTATGATGTAGATGAGGTTCTAAAAAGTTATGCCCCTGATCCATTACCACCGCAACAATTGGAAAATCGACATAGCAATGGATATGTCTACTGCTATGTCACCTACCCGCAATACTTAACGTGGACTCTCGGCGCCAGTTATGATGCAGCCGATCGGAAAGAGCTGCCCGACAAGAACAAGTTCAATCCTAAATTCGGCCTGAGTGCGGACATCGGCTGGAATACGACCTTGAGATTGGCGGCATTTACTGGTTTGAAGCGCACGCTGGTAGCCGATCAAACCATAGAACCCACCAATGTCGCAGGCTTCAATCAGTTCTTCGACGATCTCAGCGAAGCCGAATATGCCCTGTATGGGGCCGGCGTGGATAGAAAATTCAGCAACAATCTATTTGGGGGAGTTGAATTCTTTCTAAGAGAGATCGAGTCGCCGACAGTGGAAGGAGATAAAGAGTCCATAGATGATTGGCAGGAGAAAGCATTTCGCGCCTATCTCTATTGGACCTTGAGTTCGGAACTCGCCATCGGGGTCGACTATTGGCACGAATTCTTTAAAGATGACAGCGCGCTGTCTCCCAACAATCCAAATAAAAGCGAAACGGAATTTTTGCCGATCACGTTATCGTATTTCCATCCTAACGGCGGTTTCGGTCGATTGGTCGGCACCAGTGTTTCCCAGGAGTTTCTTACCGCTGGACAATCCGGAAATCGCAATCAGGATAGTTTCGTACTGGTTGATGCGGCCGCCGGCTATCGGCTGCCCAAACGCATGGGGGTGTTGTCTGCAGAGATCAGAAATGTGTTCGATCAAGATTTTGATTTTAAGGATGTGGCTGCCAGGTCCTCTCAAGAGGTCCTTCCTCCCCTGTTTCTGCCGCAGAGAAGCTATGTATTGAAATTGACAATCTCATTTTAACCGGTTCCAACGTAGCTTGTCGGCATAACCAGCATATAAGGTCGCGAAGGAAGCGTGATAAATAACATCAACGACAGGAACAGGGGGGATTGATCATGGGCTTTTTAAAATGTTGTGTATGTCCAGATGGATGCAAATGTTTATGGCTAAGAGTCGGTTCACATAAATTCCGTTTGAAAAAGTGCAAGAGAAGAAACTGTAGACCGAGTGATTAATGTACTTGACCTGAGGGGGGGGAAATACTGAACATTTCGATGCGATTATCGAGATATTGAAACATTACAATTAAGTTGTCTTGAATGGGTCAAGTCCGCCCTTGACCCATTCAAGAGGTTTATTCCATAGAAATAGTTGCTTACGAAAATGTCGCTTCGCATACAGTATCAAAATGCTTCATACCCAGACCAAAATGAATCAAGGCAGGCTTGCACCCTTTCCTGAGCATGAAATCAAACACCAATGGGCTCCAGGCTCAAAGGATTTCGACTTGGTAGAGTATTTCAGGGAATTCAGAACCCCCTGCCAAAAGAATGAAAACAGAGGGTTAGCCAAAGCTGACGTATTCTGAAATTAGGGTCAAGCCTTTGTATGACCTTTAAGGGTACATGAATTCGGGTGGTATATTCTCAACGGTCGTGACAAAGATGAAGTTTGCCAATGAAGACAAGAAAGGTCAATCGTAGACCTGACCCGTAAGACTTTGTTGTATGTGTCTATACTTTAGACTGGGCACAGCGCAGCCTCTTACTATTTGCAGTGCCCTTTGGGCTCGGTACATCTACCGCAGAAAGGGTGATCATATGTTAACTTATCTTTCTCATTGCTACCAGTTTTCTGGACGAAATGATGTTATACTTTTCATGCTTTTATTAGTTCGATTAAAGATTTTTTTCGGCCCGTCATTATGACCATTTGAAGAAGTAAAAAGAGTACAGTATACCAACAAAAAACCTTATGGGATAATGCGCTGAGCTCAAGACTATTCAACTTAAAGTTTATTCATCCTGCTCAATCCAAATGGAGATGATCAAAAAATAAAAACAAGGAGAATAAATGAAGTTATCAAAGAAAGCAACAAAAGGATTAATTAAAAATTATTTTTCTTTCAAACATCGACTTCCTGCTGGGACTGACATTTCAATGTGGGAAAAATTAACTATGAAAGAAATGGCCTTTGACGATCCTCCTCTTCCTGCT
>JASFGJ010000355.1:0-5207 GCA_050123815.1 Desulfobacteraceae bacterium | reverse complement strand
CCTAATACCGGTCATTCGCGGATTTTTCGGAGTGATACCCCAGAAAGCTGCCAATAGCGGCTATTTCTAAGGGAAAGTATAACAAAAAATAGTGGAGAAGATGATGCGAAGCTTTCATTAATTAGTGCTCATCCATAAATACCGATCTCCTCTCCCCCTTGAGGAGGAGAGGCCGGGTGAGGGGGTGTGATTTCAAAGCCTTACACCCTCACCCTGACCCTCTCCCTCAAGGGAGAGGGAATAAATGGATGGACACTAATTAGAGAGAGCTTTCCGGTCCAGTGTGCGATATTGTATCGCTTCGGATATGTGGGCTGTACTGAGCTTATCTTCTTGGGATAGATCTGCAATGGTCCGAGCGATTTTTAAGGTCCTGTAACAGGCCCTGGCCGACAGACCGAATCGATCGACAGCCGCTTGAAGCAAGGATTTCGACTCCGCATCCAGTTCACAAAGCTTTTTCACTTCACGGCTCCCCATCTGGGCATTGCAATAGATATTTCGACCGGTGCCAAGGCGCCTGACTTGGCTCTGGCGGGCTTTTGTGACTCGCAGACAAATGGCTCGTGAAGACTCGGATTGTGGGATCTCCACAAGGTCCCGATACGATACGGCCGGCAACTCTATGTGCAGATCCATGCGATCGAGCAAAGGGCCCGAGATCTTGGAACGATATCGACGAATCTCGCCTGGTGCACAGCGGCAGTCGTGTTTCGGATCTGAATGATAGCCGCAGGGACATGGGTTCATGGCGGCAATCAGCATAAACGCTGCTGGGTATGTTATGCTTGAATTCGCCCTCGAAATTGTCACGTGCCGATCTTCCAGGGGTTGGCGCATTACTTCCAGAACATGTTTTTTGTATTCCGGCAGTTCGTCTAAAAACAAAACGCCATTATGTGCCAAACTCACCTCACCGGGTCTTGGAAAAACACCGCCACCGATTAATCCGGCATCGGATATGGTATGGTGCGGAGCCCTAAATGGCCTTTCATTGATCAAGGCCTGGCGCTTATGAAGCATGCCGACGACACTGTAAACTTTGGTCGTTTCAATCGCTTCTTCAAAAGTCAATGGCGGTAAAATGGATGGCATGCACCGCGCCAGCATGGTTTTACCGGCGCCCGGCGGACCGGTCATCAGGAGGTTATGACCACCCGCAGCTGCGATTTCCATTGCCCGCTTGGCATGCTCCTGGCCGACGACATCGGCAAAGTCATATTCTGGCGGTTCGGTGGATTTAAACGCGCTATCGATATCGGAATCGGTCACAGGAAGATCCACATTACCTCGGACAAATTCGACAATTTGAGAGAGATTGTCTGCTCCATATACATCAATATCTTCAACCACTGCAGCTTCTTTTTTGTTTTCATCAGGAACGACGATGCCTTTATATCCAGCATTTTTTGCCGCCAGAGCCATCGAAAGCGATCCACATACAGGCTTGACACGGCCATCCAGACTCAACTCACCTAAAAAAAGCAATTGCTGCAACATCGTTCGAGGGAGAACACCTGAGGCGGCCAGAACGCCGATGGCCATCGGCAAATCAAAACCGGTTCCCTGCTTTTTTATATTTGCCGGTGCAAGATTGATTGTAATGCGATCATCTGGAAAGTGATAGCCGGAATTTTTGACGGCTGCCTTGATACGCTCTTTACTTTCCTTAACCGCCGTTTCCGGCAGTCCAACGATAGTGCAGTTGGGAAGCCCGCGCACGATATCTACCTCCACCTCTATTAAATATGCCTCAATACCGATCACAGCACTGCTTAGCACTTTTGCGATCACTATCTTTTTCCTTTCATTATAAAATTAAAATCTTCCGTCACCCGTTCGAGAGTCATTCCGGAATGGATGATTTATTAATGACGGAATCCAAAGAGAGTTTATCCTGAAGGATTCCAATATGGGACATATGCCGGCGCGCAACAAAAAAGCCAGCGGGCCCAATTAAAATGATAACCGAAAAGTGCACAATTTTGTTGTCAAAACAGCTCAGTTTAGGTTAAGAAGTGTGTCGAATTGCACACACGCTGAGTGCGATACGAATCAAGTGGTTTGGCACTTGCTTGGAAAAATAATAATTCGCAACAAATTAATGGGCTTAGATGTTATGCCGACAGGCCCGGCCCATAGAACAGCGGTGAAAGTAGCTACCGGAACGAATTTTGCCTTATGCAAGCAGTTGTTCTTGAAATGAATCGGGTAGTTACATAACAGCTCAGGCCCAATGCCACAAGGAAATATGCTCTAGTGGACACTGAATATACACAAAAAACTATAGCCAGTGTTGCGAATTGCTCTGATATTGGCGTCCATTCCGGCCAGACGGTGAATCTCACCGTTAAACCGGCCCCCATCAATCATGGGATTAAGTTCGTGCGCTATGACCTGCCCAACCGACCCTGCGTTCAGGCGCGCTTCAATAAAGTCGTGGACACAAGCATGGCGACGGTTCTCGGATCCGAGGGATTTATCATCTCCACCATCGAACATTTGATGGCCGCCCTTGCAGGCTTGGCAATCGATAATGCCTTGGTTGAAGTGGACTCTTACGAACTGCCGATAATGGACGGTAGCGCGGGCCCGTTCACCCGGATACTGAAAAAAGCCGGCATCGAACATCAAAATGCGCCGCGATGCTTTTTTGAGATCCGCAAACCCATTGAGTTGAGTCAGGACGGAAAATTTGTCGGTATCTATCCAGACCCGGATTACCGCATCTCATGCATGATAGAGTTCGACCACCCAATGATTCAAAAGCAGGAATTCAGCATGACCATCACGCCGGGCAACTTTGAAAACCTGATCGCCGATGCCAGAACGTTCGGCTTTCTCCAGGAGGTTGAGTATTTGAAAAAATTTGGCCTGGGACAAGGCGGTTCGTTGGAAAACGCGGTGATTGTGGACCAAACCGACGTACTTAACGAGGAAGGGCTGCGCTGGGCCGATGAGTTTGTTCGCCACAAACTGTTGGACTGCATTGGCGATTTTGCATTGCTGGGACTGCCGATAAAGGGCCATATTGTTGCAAAACGATCCGGTCACCAGTTCCATCATGCTTTTCTTGAAAAGTTATTCCATGATAAAAACGCTTGGCAGACCAGAACCTTTGAAAGCCCCGAGGCGAACGAGCAGCTTCCTTTAAAAAAGGCTGCCAATTGATGGCAGCTTTAAAATGGCGTCCGTTCGGCATTCTGTGTGCACTGCCGGAATATAATTCGTTTTTGTATTTTTCGATCTCAAAATGAGAACCTTAATCGCCCTTATCTGTGCCGGCCTTGTCTTGGCCATGCCGGCCCGACTTCAAGCCCAGGATGCCAAACTGGCCAATATCATTGTTACCAATACCCGTGACAACCTGCTTCTTTACCTTACGGCCATGGATGCATTCCCACCTAAAATTGAAACGGCGGTCCACAGCGGTGTTCCGACCACCTTCTCATTTTACATCAAACTGCACCGTGTCCGGGGGCTGTGGCTCGATCAAAAAATCAAGGACATCACGGTATCGCACACCCTGAAATACAACTCGCTAAAAAAAGAGTACATCGTTACCCGATCATGGGAAGGCGGGCGGTCACAAACCGTTGAATCATTGGATAAAGCCAAGAAATTGATGACAGAAGTGGATAGCCTGGTCATCGTTCCGTTAAAGCGGCTTGAAAAAGGACAACAATACCAGATTTCCGCCAAAGCCGAATTGAGTAAGATGACGCTTCCCTTTTATTTGCACTATATCCTGTTTTTTGTCTCTTTCTGGGATGTTGAAACCGATTGGTACACCATTAATTTCATTTACTAGCACTATCCGGATAGAGTTAAAATAGGGCAACATGTCTTAAAACGCAGTGAAGCATCACGATGATTGGCTCTAAAAAGAAACCCAACCTGAATCTTTCCATTGAGGAGCGCAGACGCCGGAAAAGAGAACGCATTCTCATTGTTGCCATTACCGTCATAGTGGCGGTACTCGCCGTAGCACTGAACCGAAAAATCTATTTTACATCCGACTTTACTGTTTCCAGTCAGGTATTGATGTTCATTCTCATCAATATCAATCTACTGCTTCTACTGCTGTTAATCTTTTTGGTATTTCGCAACCTGGTCAAACTGCTTTATGACCGCAAACGAAAGGTCATGGGTGTAAAACTGCGTACCAGGCTGGTCATCGCCTTTGTCGCTCTGACGATGCTGCCGACAACGGTCCTTTTTGTTTTTTCCATCAACTTCATTACCAGCAGCATTGAGTTCTGGTTCAATGTGCCTGTTGAACAAGCGCTGGAAAATTCATTACAGGTCGGCCAGACGATTTATCGGAAAGCGGAAAAAGACAATGGATTCTTTTTCAAACGAATTGCATACCAGATTGAAAAAAAAGATTTGCTAAAGGCAAAAAAAAAGCAAGCATTGGCTCGCTATATTGAGGTTGTTCAAAGGGAATTCAACATTGATGCAATTGAAGTCTACAACATCAAGGCTGAGCGCCTCACCTATGCCCTGGCATCCGATTTAGAAGCAGAACCCTTGCAGCGTATCAACGCAGGCGAACTGCAGAAAAATCCCACCGCACACGGTGTCCACACCCTGGTCAGCAGCACCGGATTGGGTGAACTGATTCGAACCATTGGTACCGTACCGATAGGTGCTGCTCCTGTCGATGCCTTGGGTTTCATTGCGATCTCATCCTATATCGCACCGAACCTTGCTGAAGATATGGCATCCATTGGCCGCGGATTCGAAGAGTATCAGCAAATCAAACTCTATAAGCAGCCTGTCCAGAGTTTTTACTACATCACTTTAACCGTTGTCGCTTTGTTGGTTGTCTTTTGCGCCGTTTGGCTCGGCTTTTATCTTGCTAAAACCATTACGATTCCGATCATGCATCTGGCTGACGGCACGCGTCGGGTGGCTGAAGGCGATTTGAGCTTTGCCCTCGATGTCCAGGCGGATGATGAGATTGGGAGCCTGGTATCGGCGTTCAACAAGATGACGGCCGATTTGCGTATTGGCCGGGAGCAGTTGGAGCTGTCCGCCCAAATGCTGCGCAAGCAAAACATTGAAATTGAAGAGCGTCGGCGCTATATGGAAATCGTATTAAAAAATGTCTCTACAGGAGTCATCACGCTGGATGCGCAGGGAGGCATTACCACATTTAATACGGCTGCCGAGAACATGCTCGACTTGAGCAGTGCAGAAAT
>JASFGJ010000354.1:0-5215 GCA_050123815.1 Desulfobacteraceae bacterium | reverse complement strand
GCCAATGGCCATGACGGCCTGTACCATGTAATTTGTCGGGATATCCAGCAGTTCAGCGACGTATTGCTGCGACGGACGGCCGTCCGCGTGGGTCCGATTGCGAAGCTGAATCCAGCAGCTTCCCAGTTCCAGTGACTCGGCCGCCAGTTGAATGACAATTGCGGCGATGGATGCATCCTCGATGCAGGTGTCGGATTTATCCTGGTTGGCGCATATGACGATCCCCAAAGCGGCTTGCTTGAGAAACGCCGCGCCGGCAGGCTTTGCAGCCGACAGTTTTTCCAACATGTCCCGATCGTCAATGACAACAAACTCCACGGGATAAATGCTTTTCCCCGACGGGGCGCGCAGCGCCGCCTCCACCAGTGAATTGATCTTCTCCGGCTCAATGGACCGGTCCAAATACTTGCGTATGCTTCTTCGTTTATGCATCAGTGCGTCGAACATGCAGTTCCTCCTTTATATGTTACATTAAATCTTGCCGTCGCAATTTTGACATCATCAATCCGGCACTGTCAATAATCAGGGCGTTTGATAGAGCTCTATTCATTTTTCACCTCTCATCATCGGCACAAGTACCTGATATTACAGACTTAACCATTTAACCCCATTCGGCATGTTACTTGCAGCCCATTGATAATGCAACTCGCGTCCTCAGTAACAACACTGCGGGACTGCATGATTGAGCTGTAACATAACGCTGAATAGCTGAGATTGACCATGACCAACCAACAACATGTAGAGACCGGCTGGAGCATTCCCAAGTCACTTCAGGTGATGGCGCACGATCGCAGCGACCGCATCTATACTGATTTTTTTAATCTGAAAGGCTCGCCGTTTTCCATTACACCCGACCCGGAGTTTCTCTTTCTGTCGGAAACCCATCGCAGTGTTCTGGAAAAAATCCAGTACGGCATTCAAAGCCGCATGGGATTCATGCTGCTTACCGGAGAGGTCGGTACCGGAAAAACGACCCTGTGTCGGGCCTTGCTGGATCATTTGCAGGACAGGATCCAAACGGTATATGTCATCAACCCTTCCTTGAACGGTCTGGAATTATTAGCCGGCATCCTGGATGATCTGGGCGTTTCCTATCCGGAGCGGGCTTCCAAGAAAGCGCTGATCGACCGCCTGAACCGTTACCTGCTGGAAAATGAAGAGAAAAGTCCGGTGGTCATCATCGTCGACGATGCACAGACCATGCCCCTGGAAACCTTGGAAGACCTGCGCTTGTTGTCAAATCTGGAGACCGATAAAACCAAATTGCTGCAAATGCTCCTGGTGGGGCAGCCGGAACTTCTGACACAGCTTGACCAACCGGACATGCGACAGCTCAAACAGCGTGTCGCCGTCAATTGCCATCTCGATTACCTGGGGCTCGATGAAGTCGGCGGATACATCGAACGTCGCCTCTTTATCGCCGGCAACCAGGGGCAGATCCGTTTTGCATCCAAAGTCATCCGTCAGATACACAAACAATCCGGGGGTGTTCCCCGCATGATCAATAAAATCTGCGACATGGCCCTGATCGCCGCCTATGCCGCCAACAGTTATGTGGTTCAAAGCAGTCATTTGAAAGCCGCTTCCAGCGAATTGATCGAGCTGCAAGGGATCGACGCCGCAAGCAGCCGTTCAAGCCTGAGTTTTTTTCAGCGGATGGGCAAACCTCTGGGCACTGCCGCGGCTTTGTTGAGCGCCATGGTGTTTGGGTTTCTGGTGAAAGGATTTTGGGGTCAGCAAGTTCACCCTGTAACGCAAACGGAGCATGCCAACAGGACCATTACCGAACCTTTGTTTCAACACACTGAGGCAGCCACAGAAAAAGATCCGGCACCAACTGACAAATCGGAAACTGCCCTGCCCTCTCTTCAAAGCACCCCCTATATTTTGCAGCTCGGCTCCTTTAATACGCTGGGTACGACGCTGCGGGCAGTGGATATCTATACCCGTAAGGGCATCACCGCACATTGGAATGAAGTGCAACTGGGCGAAAAAGGTCTATGGTACCGGGTTTTTGCCGGTCGATTCGAATCGATGGACGCGGCACGGCACTATCAAAAAACCAGTGGCCTCGAAGAGGCTCGAATTCTGTTCGCCCCCTGGACGGTGCTGATCGATTCGGCCGGATCGACCGAGCAAATCGCTCATGTCCGAAAACGCATTCAATCACGAGGTGTGGACGCCTATTCGGCTTCCGGACACGACGATCGCCGGCATCTTTGCGCCGGGGCCTTTGTATCGCAAAACAGGGCCGAAGCGCTGGCTCAAAAAATCCATCGAAACACCGGTATCGCCACCCAGGTGGCCAACTTTCATCCCGCCCTGATGTCCGGAAAGCCGTCGGTAGAATCCGAAACAGGAGGCGATGCCTCATGAGCCTGCTCAACGATGCCTTGAGAAAAAAACGGAGCGAGCAGCAACAGGCCGACGGGCCGCTCAAAGCGTCACTGCCCAAACTCAGCGTCAAGAACGACGACACCAAACGAAAACCGATACGCATCGCGGTCGCCGGCGTCCTGGCAGTGGCGTTGGTGTCATGCGGCGCCTGGCTCTACTGGCTGGCATCGGATCGACCGGTTGAGACAAAGAGAAGCATTTCATCCGCCGCCACTGCAACGCAGGCGGAAGATACGACATTGATAGAAACGATCGGCAAGCCGATCTCAGCCACTGCCGCTGACGCCGCAACACCTCGGCCGACACCGGCGGCCGACACCACAGGAGCGGTAGCGCCGGCAACACCGGCGCCGCTCCGTCAAGCGGCGTCGGCAAAGCAAACGCCCGTTGCCAAACCCTCCTCTGTTAAACCGAAATCCCTCCCGAAGGCCAAGGCGGCGCACCAGCCTGTAAAACCCAAGGCCGTGTCTCAACCTCAACCAAAACCACCGAAACAGCCCCGACCAAAGGTGCAGCGCCAACGTGCCGCCAAACCAAACGATGCGCAGCGGCATCTTCAAAGCAAACGCCTGTATCAGAAAGCCCGTCAATACCATCGCCGGGATCGCCTGGAGCAAGCCATCGCCCTTTATCAGGAAGTCATCAAGATCGATCCTGAACACTACAACGCCCGTTTTAATCTGGGAGCGGCCTATCTGCAGACCGAATCGTTTGACAACGCCTATTATATTTTAACCGACCTGTACCTGAAAGAACCCGACAACCAGCAGGTGATGCTGAACCTGGCGGTTGCCCACATCGGACGCCGCCGCTTTGACCAAGCCCTTGCACTTCTGGACAAAGCCGCCGCGACCCCAAAAGCGCCATTGTTCGAAATCGCCCTTCACAAAGGCATTGCTTACAACCACCTCAATCAGACACAAGATGCCCTGGACTGGTACAAACGCGCCGAAGCCTTGCGGCCCGACGACCCGCGGCTGCTGTTCAACCTTGCCGTGGTGTCCGATCAGCAGCAACGCTATGCCGCGGCCATCGACTACTACCAAAGACATATCGATCAGAGCCCCGGAATGAACGTCGCCAAAGAGAAACAGATTCGCCGGCGCATCCGTGCTCTACAGGCCTACCACACGCAACCGAATCCCGAGGAGTCAATTCCACAATGAAAAAACGCATCGGCGATATTTTAATGGAGATGGGATTTATCGACGGCGACCAGCTGCAGATGGCGCTGTTGGAAACCAAAAAGACCGGCGTCATGCTGGGCGATGTATTGTTGCGTCTGGGCTGGGTAACGGAAGAAGATCTACAAATGGCCATTGCGGTGCAAAGCGGTGCCAAAATCCTGGACACGGAGACCGTGGCCATCGACCACAATTTGATGTCCCGTATTCCCATCGATTTTGTCAACCAGAACGGCATCTTCCCCTTTGCGCTGAATGATGGTGTTCTCAAAGCGGCCACCAGCAATCCCTTTGACGTGGTCGCCCGCGACAAGTTGGCGCGCATCTCCGGCAACCGGGTGGAAACTTATATCGCACCCAAAGATTGGATCGCCAAATCCATTGAGATTTACTACAACACGGCCCAAACCATCGATGATGAAATCAACGCCATTACCTACGGTCAGGCCGGTGAGGGCGCCTCTGAAGAAAAACAGATCATCCGCCTGTCGGGGTTGCTGATCGACAAAGGCTTCGTCTTGGGCGCCAGCGACATTCACATCGTCCCGGACAGCAATCTGGTGCGCGTCTACTACCGCATCGACGGCGTCTTGCACCAGACCTACCTGTTTTCCAAAAGCTTTCAGCAGGCGCTGGCCACACGCTTTAAAATCATGGCCGATGTAGACATCTCCAACCCCAACATCCCCCACGACGGCCGCATTAAATACGCCAGCAAAGTGGGCAGTTTCGACATTCGCGTATCGACCTTTCCGACGCAATTAGGTGAAACCGTGGTGATGCGGCTGTTGATCTACAACAAAGTGGTGGGCGATCTCAAAAAACTCGGGCTTGAAGCGGACGACCTGCAGCGTTTTCACGGGACCATTCAGCGCCCGTACGGCCTGATCCTGACCACCGGACCGACCGGTTCGGGCAAGACCACCACCTTGTATACGGCCCTGATGACCATCAACAGCCCCAACATCAACTGCATGACGGTGGAAGATCCCATTGAATACGTCATTCCGACCATCCGCCAGACCGCAGTGAATCCCAAGGCGGGCCTTACCTTCGAAAATGCCCTTCGGTCGGCCATGCGGCAGGACCCGGATGTTATTCTGGTGGGCGAAATCCGGGACAAAAAAACCGCGGATCTGGCCATGCGGGCGGCCTTGACCGGCCACCTGGTGCTCTCCACCCTGCACACCAACGATGCCGCTTCGGCCATCAACCGCCTGCTGGACCTGGGAGCCAACACCAGTATACTGGCCTCCGCGCTCTCCATGATCGTGGCGCAGCGGCTGGTTCGTCTGCTGTGCCCCCACTGTGCCGTCACGCACCCCATTGAACCCGGCGAAATCGAAATCTTCAAACACAACGGCATCGAGCCCCCGGGTGAAGTGGCCAAATCCACGGGTTGTGAAAATTGCTTTCAATCCGGCTATCGCGGGCGCACCGGTGTCTATGAAGTCATTCAGGTCGACCGTAAAATTGAAAAACTGATCTTTGCCGGTGCCCTGCACCGTGAAATCGAAGATGTCGCCATTGAAGCCGGCACCTCGTTAATGTTCAAGCAGGCCTTGAAAAAGGTCGCCGAGCATCAGACCTCCATCGAGGAGGTCATGCGCGTGATTGTGGATTATGCCTAACTT
>JASFGJ010000353.1:0-5227 GCA_050123815.1 Desulfobacteraceae bacterium | reverse complement strand
ATTTTTGCGCTTTGGCAACACCGCCAGGCAGGATGCATCGGCACATAAAAATGTGAAGTTATTTTTACGCGAGCCCTTAGGTCATGGTTCACATATGGTAAGATCATAATGGCTTTTGTAAACCGCAGCGGTCGGTTGCATATTCAGGGCGAAAAACACGGACGGGCGGAATCGGGCCGAGTGTGGTCACGGGTTGTCTTGACTGCCATTTGGTGGTAGAAAAAAACAGGTACGTATCGAAGGGCCGGGCCGCTTGTTATCTTCAATTTTGTATCACCGTTCAAGTGCGAGTCGTCTATGAAGGATATCGAGCCGATCATCAGCGAAGTCATGTCCAATTATCGCTATGCCAGAGAGATCATCCAGAACGTAAGAGACAATGAGGAAATTGCGGAGAAATATTTCAACATCGAAAAGCGCATCCTGCAGATCCTGAATTATCATGATCTGTTCGAGGCGCTGCTCAGCGAAATCAGCATTCAGCTCAAAGTCCCGTTTGCCTGGATCTCCATCATCAAAGGCAGTGAAATTATCGAGTTCATCCAATCCAAAAAGCCGTCGTTTGTCTTGCAGGAGCGGCTGAACATCGTGGACAAGGAGAAGTTTGCCGATCTGGTGGGTTCGACGCCGCCGCTGCTGATCAACCGGAATCTGCGGCATTACAAAGCATTGATGCCCAAAAACCGGCGCAGGGCCATCAAATCCATTGCCATCTCACCGCTGATGCTCGACGGTGAGCTGATCGGAAGTCTCAACCAGGCCGACACCAGAGAAGATCGCTGGTCTCCCGGCATGGACACCACCCATCTGGAGCAACTCGCCATCAAAGTCTCCTTATGCCTGTCCAATGTCACCGCCCATGAAAAACTGCGTTACATGGCCTATCATGACCCACTGACCGGACTGATCAACCGCCGGGTGATGCAGACCATTCTCAAACGAGAGTTTGCGCGCCACAAGCGCTACCACAAATACCTCTCCGTCGTATTTATCGATCTGGATAAATTCAAACAAATCAACGACACTTACGGTCACAACTGCGGCGACGCGCTGCTGGTGTACTTTGCAAATCAGCTCGGGTCAATGTGCCGGGACATCGACGTGGTCAGTCGTTATGCCGGAGACGAGTTCGTGCTGATCCTGCCCGAAACCGCAGATCAGGCCGCCATTACCCTCTTGCAACGCATCGAGGCCCAGATCGCCAAACGGCCGCTCAAGTTCGATTCTCACCTGATTCCGGTGCGAATGAGCTTCGGTGTGGCCTGCACCATCGATCCCCGCATCCCGGATGCCGAGGCCCTGCTGAAAAAAGCCGATCAGAGGCTTTATAAGGTTAAGCGGTTAAAGGGCTGACGGCGCACCTCCAACATTATAATCCCCATAATTGAAATCTCGCTGGTTGTCATTCAGAAACATCGGCAGCGTTGCCGTCAGAGTTTTAAGTTTAAAGTTTTAAGTGTTAAGTTGATGTATTCTATCGATTTGTAAGTGTTTTTGTAAAGCGTAAGCTTAGTGCGGAGCTTTGTCCCCGGTTTATTTGCTGCAGTAACCTCAGGTCGTGCGTGCGGCTGGCAATGTGGCCGGTCCTGCCTCGCACGGTCCCCTCTCCCTCAGGGAGAGGATTAGGATGAAGGTGGTCCATCTGGGAATGCCTCTTATGGTTTCCTCCCTCGCACGCAAAGTCAGGACCATGATTAGAGAGCGAAATAGGCAATATTTGTTATTAGCGTATTACGTTTTTTTTAGAAGTTTTTAATCAATGTAATAAACTTAAACGTTTGATGCTATCCAAATGTCTTTTCAAAAGCGATCCCGATTAAAACAACTTAAGTTAATGACATTGAGTTGTTAATGATATTGGATATGGGTCTTGACAAGAACGAACGGTCGTACTATTTTATCGATCATGAGCAAAGGCGAAGATACCAAACAGAAGATTATCGCAGTCGGACTCGACATGGCCAGCCAGTTGGGGCTGGATGCCGTGAGCATCGGCGCTCTGGCCAAGGCGACCCAGATGTCCAAGAGCGGGCTGTTTGCCCACTTCCAGTCCAAGGAGAATCTGCAGCGGGATATCCTACGCTACGCCGGTGATCTGTTCAACACCCATGTGGTGGCGCCCGCGTTGAAAACCGAAGCCGGTATTCCGCGCATCAGGGCCCTGGTGGAAAACTGGGACCGCTGGGTGGCCAAGACGATGACCGGCGGGTGCGTCTTTATTCAGGCCAGCAATGATTTCGATGACCGGGATGGAAAGGTACGCGATTTTTTGTTGTTGCAACAGGAGGCATGGATCGACTGCCTGCGGCGCATCGCCCAATCGGCGATCCGGATTGGACATTTCCGTGAAGAGATCGACTGTGATCAGTTCGCCTTCGAGTTTTACTCCCTGCTGCTGGGATTTCATCTCTATTACAAACTGTTAAAAAACGAGGATATTCATTATCGGCAGGATAAAGCCCTGGATGACCTGATTCAACGTTATAGACGTTAAGAGAAAGAATGAAAAATGTCCAACGCCTATTTTAAAACGGAAAAAGCAAGCACGAACGTTCGTTTTAATATGTTCAGGCAGGCATTGGTCCACAGCCTGGTGAGCCTGGCTTGGTCCTTGGCACCCGGGATGACGCAGCGCCTGCTCTTGAGGCTTTTTTCCACGCCTCAGGCATACAAAACCAGTGCTGCGGAAGCCGCCTGCCTGGGCCGGGGGCAGCCATTTCAGGTCCCGGTGAACGGCAATCGGATCAAGGCCTGGAAATGGGGCCGGGGACCCGGGGTTTTCATGCTGCACGGCTGGAACGGGCGGGGAGTTCAATTCCAGGCGTTTGTCGAGCCGCTGGTCGCGGCCGGCTACACCGCCATCGCCCTGGATGGACCGGCTCATGGCGAATCCGGAGGCCGCTACACCAATTACTTCGATTTCAGCGATACGGCGCGCGCCTTTCTGGCGCCCGGGCTG
Organism: Desulfobacteraceae bacterium; assembly: GCA_050123815.1. Classification (GTDB taxonomy): domain Bacteria; phylum Desulfobacterota; class Desulfobacteria; order Desulfobacterales; family Desulfosarcinaceae; genus JARRKU01. The sequence goes on along the minus strand of JASFGJ010000353.1, from coordinate 2,268 downwards.
GGTCTGGACATCCGGGCGGTCGTCGGCCACTCTTTCGGCGCAGCGGCATTGATCAACGCTTTAGCCAAAGACCGGCATACCGTCCCTGCCTTTTTTATCTCACCTGTGCTTCGGCTGCGGGAGCTGTTTGTCGGTGCGGCGCGGCAACTCGGCGTCTCCGCAAAGATCATCGAACAGATGATTGAAACGTTCGAAGCGCAGTACGACTACAGCCTGACCGAAGACAATCCTATCCGTCTTTTAAAGCAGCTGTCCGTACCGATTCTGATCGCCCACGATACGGAAGACCATACCATTTCCATCAACGATTCAAAGCAGCAGGCGCGGGCGAACGACACCGTCGATCTGCTTGCGACACACGGGCTGGGGCACCGCCGAATTTTGTCGGACCCGGCTGTGATCGAAGCGGGTATCGACCACATCCAATCGCACCGATCGATGAACGAGCATCCAAAAACCGCATAAAAGGAGGCCATCTCATGCAAACCCAACAAGCCATCATCGAACAATACCTTGCGGCAGGCGAGGAGGAGCGCCTCGCCATGTTTTTAAGACACAGAGACTGCCGGCGCCAGTTTGTCAAGATAGACATAGTGGCGCTGAAAGCGGTCAGGACGAAAAAGACCGCGGCTCAGGCGGCACTGCAGAGGCGGGGCAGGCATATGGAAGGTCACAACGTCTTTCTGGGATGGCTCAAACGCTGCTGTACTGTCAGATAAACACAATTATAGAAAACCGGGAACCGACTCAACCGACTCAACCGACCCAACCGGCCAAACTGGCAAGCAGGCGAAACCGATCCGCTAGTCCTTCGATCGACTTGCAATTCAACAATTCCGATCGCATTATATAATCAATTGTGAATAGCTGGAGGAAGTGATGGGAATAGCGGGCCAAAAGACCGTTCTGGTGATCGAAGACGATCCAAATACCGCCAATCTGGTGGAGCTTTATCTGAAAAATGAAGGCTTTGCGGCGCTGACGGCCAATGACGGCGAGACTGGACTGGTCCTTGCCAAGCGCCATCACCCCGATCTGGTGGTGCTCGATTTGATGCTGCCCAGAATGGACGGCTGGGAGGTGTGCCGGCAGCTACGCAAAACATCGGACCTGCCGGTCATCATGCTCACTGCCCGGGGCGAGGAGATCGACCGGGTTTCAGGCCTGACCCTGGGCGCCGACGACTATGTAGTCAAACCCTTCAGCCCGCGGGAGCTGATCGCGCGCATCAAGGCCATCCTGCGCCGCACGTCTCATGTGACCGGCCCTACAACCAAAATCCTGTCCCACGGGGATGTCCGGCTCGACCTGGACAAGCGCCGCCTGAAAGTGCGGGGCCGATTGGTGGCGTTGACGCCCCATGAATTTGCTCTGCTCGAAGCCCTGATGGAGTCGCCCGGGCGCACTTTCACCCGGGACGAACTGCTGGATCGGCTCTATCCCCGGGGGGAGGCCGTGGTCATCGAGCGGGTCATCGACGTGCATGTGGGCAAACTGCGCCAGAAAATCGAACTCGATTCCGGCGCGTCCGAATACATCCTGACCACGCGGGGGATCGGCTATCGTTTTGCCGACGATATGCCCTGAACTGAGTCCGCAATTCTCATCGCATGATAAGATCACCGATGTAACTGAATTTTGAGGTGTTCTTCAGCGTGAAAAGCCGCCTGATATACAAGCTTTTAGCCATCAACCTGGTGGTGATCGGATTTGTGATGGCCGTGGTCTGGCTCTCCATCGACACGCTGGCCGCCGGCTATTTTGTTGAATTGATGGACAAATATCACATTTCGCCGGAGCCGGCTCACGACATGTTTGTCAGCGCCGTGCACCGTTACCTGATCTGGGCCTGCCTTGCCGCCGTGGTGCTGGCGGCGCTGCTCAGCTTCTGGATGCTGCACCGGGCGTTGACGCCTCTGACCAGCATGACCGTCACAACCCGTGAGATCGCCGCCGGAGAGTTTTCATCGCGGGTCGTCGCCAAATCAAACGACGAGGTCGGGCAGCTGGCCAGGGCCTTCAACCGCATGGCCGAGAGTCTCGAAAAGATCGAAAAGCTGCGTCGCACCCTGATGATTGATATCGCCCATGAGCTGAGAACGCCCCTGACCAATATCCGAGGCTACCTGGAGGCCCTGGATGACAAGCTGGTACCGCCCTCCCAGCAGACCTTCGACCTGCTCCAAAGCGAAACCCAGCGGCTGGCCCAACTGGTGGAGGATGTGCTGCAGCTCGCCCGTGCGGATGCCGCCCAGGGCCACCTGAACC
>JASFGJ010000352.1:0-5229 GCA_050123815.1 Desulfobacteraceae bacterium | reverse complement strand
GGCTTTTGGCTCACTTGTTCGTATCCAAGTTTGCCGATGCGCTGCCGTTTTACCGCCAGCAGAAGATATTTGCCCGCCATGGACTGGATCTGCCCCGGGCCACCATGTCCAATTGGGCCATTGGGGCTGCCGATCACTGCAAACCGCTTATTGAGTTACTTACCGGTGAAATCAGAAGCGGGCCAGTTATAAACATCGACGAGACCACCTTGCAGGTGCTTGGAGAGCCGGGCAAAAGCAACACCAGTAAATCCTATGTCTGGATCTATCGCGGCGGTGATCCACAGCGGCCTTGCCTGGTCTATCAGTACCATCCGACTCGTAGTGGACAGGTGGCCATCGATTTTATCGGAAAAGACTACCATGGCTATGTGCAGACCGACGATTTTAGCGGATACAGCAGCCGCTTTGAAAACAAGAAACACATTGTCCATTTGGGGTGCTGGGCGCATTCGCGGCGCAAGTTTTTTGATGTTGTTAAGGCCAAGACCAAACACCGGGGGAAACGTCAAAATCCCCAAAGCCTTGCCGACGAGGCCCTCTTAGAGATCAGGCAGCTGTATGAGATTGAAAAACAGGCTCGAAACCAGTCTCTGGAGCCCGATCAGATCAAGGCTTTGCGCCAGGCTCACAGCAAACCGATACTTGATCGGTTTAAACAGTGGCTCGATGAGAAAGAACCGTTGGTACCGCCAAAATCCCTTCTGGGAATAGCCATCGGCTACGCGCTGAGTAACTGGTCCAAACTGATCGTGTACATTGAGGACGGTTGCCTCAGACCCGATAACAACTTAGTCGAAAACGCCATCCGCCCCTTTGTGGTGGGCCGAAAAAACTTTCTTTTCTCAGGCGGCCCGAGGGGTGCCGAAGCCAGTTGCGTTTTTTATAGCTTAATCGAAACCGCCAAGGCCAACGGGCTTGAGCCTTTCGGCTACCTTCGTTATATCTTTGAGCGCCTTCCGTCAATCGACAATCCTAACGATTACAAGAAGCTGCTGCCGCAAAATCTGGACAATGCGATGATCGAATCCGCCACGACCTCAGTGTAGTTCTTTTGACGCTTACAAAAAAATAACGTTCTTTTTCATTCCACCGACTCCCAATTACGATCACCTGATTTGATATTATGCTTCTTAGGACTAGGATGTGAAATCGCGTAAACCAGATCTTCATAATCACCCAAGGCAACCTCCTTTCCTCAGGTTCCGTACTAATCATTTGAACAGTTTTTATACACCTTCTTTACTGAAAGCGTCAATTACGGTGTTAAGCTATAATCGCAACACTGTCGAATGTTGCGCCGCAAACAGTTTTTACAATTTGCAAACAACGTTACCTATAACATTTTAACTGCCCTCAACGTGAGACGTAACCCTCGGAGATAATTTCACCTGTTTTGGCATTTATCGCAAAGCGCGCCTTGGTGCCCCGCCTGCCCGCGTTGGTTTCGATCTCAAAGCGACTAACGCCTCCAAACCAGCCGCGGCGTACAACCACCTCCAACGGCTCGACAAACGCCCAGCCGTTTTCTAAAGCTCGGTCTCGCGCTATTTCGATGGCTTGGTCTCGTTCAATCATCGCTTGGAATTGATCCTAGTGACATCGATACATGGAATAGTGTTCCGCCAAGTATGATTGTTCCAATGGCGAGACCTTCAGAAGCAAGTTGCGAGACGGTCACGTAGCCACCTTGAAGTGGAAATTTAATCGCACCGAGTGCTTTCGCTAAACCATGCACACGCAATTGGCCATAGCCCTCGGCCAGAGCTTCCTCCAAATAGCGTAGCAGTGCTGATCGTGAATAGACAGACATGTTGATTTCAGCTCGGAGTTTTCGGAAGGGTCCGATGCGAGGCGAAAAGTAGCGGTGTACGAGCTCATGAAACAGAGTGACTCGCTGTTCCGAAAGCGACTGATTACGTGCCACGCGAATTACACCATAAGCTGTGGTCTCTCCCAAGCTGCCTCCGGTCATCTGTACCGGACGTGACACCCGAAGCAGGTTTCCAGCAGGAGGCGGGAGTCCAACATGTGGGCGCGGATAGATTTGGGGACGTCCGCGGGCCATGACTGCCCGTCCTTGCCCTCGCAACAATATCGCCTGGAGTGTCGATACTCCGAGTAATGTCACGGCGTGTGCGAAATGCCGTCCGGCCTTTTCAAGGTCTGCATCGGAGCGTGCACTGAGGGCGCCAACGGTAAAGTCGCAGAGTTCAGCGGCCCCCTCAAAGACAGCAAAACCTAGCGCAACCACGCCAATTCCCAGAAGGACGATATCCACGATCTCACCAACGCCAAAGGCGTGTGAGCCCGCCCACACGATCAATGTACCTGCGACGATCGCAAGGGTTTGAGGTTGAAGAAGGGAACTTACGATCGCTCGTGCGTTAGAAGGTATATGTGGCAGTGATCGGCGTATTGCCTCCTCGATCTTGTTTTTGTCTGACATCCGTGCGATCGCTAGGTTTGTCAACATTGGTTTGAGTATTCCTATTTCGATAGCGGCTAAAAAGAGAGTATACTACGTTTTATAAAATGGCGGGACAAAACTTATTTTTTATTGGTTCTGAAGATCATGTGGTGGTGCAAAGCAAATTCAATGGTATAAATTAACTCTCCCCTATGTTTTCTATTATCAATAGGTGGTGCATGGAATGCGCCCTACTTGCTGTTACGAAACAATAAAAGTGCGGCCCTATAAGGCCCTATCTATATGTTGGGCAAAGCGATTCAATACTCGCCGAAATACTCAGTGTACTGAAGTTGATAGAATCGAATGATCCTCCTCGATCTTGAACCTGAAAGAAGGTTTTGAAGCCACTTCTAAGGTGTTGTATATGTAAAATCGATTGTCACGGAATAAAGCAGAATATTTTTGCTGCTATTGCTAAAAAACGCTTCAATGAAGTAGGATGGCGGATAATTTGTGCTGGACCACTCGACAGGTTCGTCCAGTGTCGCTTCCATGACCTGATCGCCGCTATTATCGGAAGTAATGCTTGCCAAATTTACTACCGCATTTTCGCCAACCACTTTTTTTTGCAGCTTTACTACGATGAAAACATCTTCGTCATTGACGACATCTAAGGCATGTACGCGAATTTTCGTTATTGTAACACCGGTACGTAAGGTAACACTCTGATAGAAATAACATCCTTCTTCTTCAGAACAGCTTAAAAATCCGCCATCACCTACTTTTTCATATTCGGTGTTATGCTCATTAAAGTCGGCCTGGCTTTTTCCGGCCGTAAACCCCATAGCCGAATAGGTCACGCTCCCGGGTTTTGATAGAATGAGTATTTTCTCGTGGTTGTCATTAACGGCTTTTTTTATGTCATCAAAATTGTCGTTGACCTGATCGGCGTTAGCCTGTGTTCCATTCTCAAACAGGACAAGATCGGGAACCTCCCCGGCACTTGCCGCCAAGGACAAACTGAAAAAAATGGCAATGCATAACGTCGTGATGCGGTTTCCGTATATCATGAATCGGCCCTCCAAGAACCATTATCCTATTTGTTTAGGTTGCGTCTTATTACCACGTTGATCTACTGCCAAGTGGCCTCCCCCCAATTGTGCTCACCCCAGATCATTGCCGGCAATGCCTCGCTGCCGGTTGTGAAGTGCCATTGTACCTCATCAATAATGTGATTGCCGGCCAAATCGTGTACTACGGTGAGCAGTGTTATCGTGTATTGGGTCTGGGGTTTCAGATTCCCGGCCGGTTCGAATTTGGCCTGCCAAAGCTGTTCGTCGTCGTTGTCTTCGTAGCTTACGACCCCGTTAACAGAATTGCTGTTGTCGTCGGACAATGAAAATGCACCGTGCAGCGAAACAGCCGAAACAGGTTCGTCAAATTGGACTAAAATCACCGTATTGATGGGAACTGCCTTAGCACCATCCTGGGGTGTTGTGGACAAGATCTGCGGTGCGGTTTGATCGTCTGTGACATTGGTCATTTGCACCGTGCCTGCGGATGTGATCTCACCGGGCAATATTTCAATCCCGCCCTTCTGCCCTTTCCATGCCACTTCGCCGTCGACAAAACCTTCGATCAACAGAACCAGATTGGTGGTGGGCGCGACACCATCCAGAATCCCTCCATGATCCTCGCACGGCCAGGTGGCGGATGCGAGCTCAGTGCCGTCAATACGGCTGAGCGCGGCCCTGATTTCGCTGATCTCGTAGGCGGTACAAATATCCGCGTCGGCATTTGATATTTGAAGATGGGCCTCATCAGATGGGTCGATGAATTGCAGTTTAAATGAGAGACCACCGGTGGCGTCGGCATTGGACGACCCACCTCCGCCGCCGCAGCCCGCCAGAAATAGCAGGCATGCCAGCAAACATGTCAGCGTTTTGGCCCGTTGAATCATTGTCGGTAATGCAGTTTTATGCATAATCGTCTGCTACCACTCCACTTCCACACCGCCGGGTTCCTGATCATCCGATGAGCTGCCCCCGCCACCACCGCCGCCGCCTCCGCCTGCGGCTCCTATTGCAAGCGCCAGTACCGCGACGGCACCCGCGGCAATCCAAATATTGCGTTTGTTGAATGGTTTGCCGCCACTTGAGCCGGCACCGGGTAAAAATTCTTCTGCCGTGCCGGCAAATTGCGGTTTATTTGCGGTCACCTTTGCAGGCTTGGCATCCGCCGATCCCGTAATCGGAAACTGAAGATGGAGCAGGGTTCCTATTGCAAGTAAGATGATCAGCTTTTTGAAAACATGCATGCAGCGCCCCCTTGGCATGGATCTCGGCCCGTAACCGGCGAGCTGCCGATCCGAATGATGAACACTATATAGCGCCCTTTACTATATCGAACTTTTTCATGTCCAAATATTCGTCATCCATGAAAACCTTGACGATCCATGCGCCCGGCATTGTACCGGCCTTATCGCCCTTGATGGTCATGGCATGCCAGGCGCTGAACTCACGGATATATTTTTTCTTTGAGAGCTTTACCGGCACATTACCCGTTGAATAGTATAGCGCGCCGTCGGGGCCATACCATTCCCATCTCAATCGGATCTGGTAGTGCAGGTTTTTAATGGCCAACAGAGCGAAGGCCTCCTTATCGTTGATTGTAAAGGTCGTGGCGGGCGCAATCGGTACGGCTATCTCTCCCCGCATGTCAATGGCTTTGGAGAGCGTAACACCCAAAAAAGTAACCGCCGGTTTGGTAATCGACGACGTGCCGGTGCTGCAGGCCATCATCCAAACCGATGCGAC
>JASFGJ010000351.1:0-5231 GCA_050123815.1 Desulfobacteraceae bacterium | reverse complement strand
TAAGCGAAACCCTCAGGTCCCGACTCAGCAGCGGACTGATCTCCAACATCGATCCGCCCAAATTCAAGACACGCATCAGAATATTGGAGCAATACGCCAAACGGAATAATTGGTGTATCCCCAAAGATGTCATCACTTATTTGGCATCGGAACTCACGTATGATGTGCGCCAGTTAAAAAGCGGTCTGGTTGGGGTTGCGTCCAAAGCTTCTTTGCTGGGGCGCAAGATAGACATTGGACTGGCAGCCGGCGTTGTCAAAAACATGGTGCAGCAATCCCGAAATGTCACTATCGGAAGCATTAAAAAACTGATTTGCAAGTATTATAATGTGACGCCAAAGGATTTAGTATCGCGATCCCGCAAGCAGGCCATTGTCCGTCCCAGACAGGTTGCCATCTATTTGGCGCGCAGATACACGGATCAGCCACTGCAGGCTATTGGAAAAAGCTTCAATCGCTACCACGCCACTGCGCTGCATGCCATCGGCACGGTCGAAAAGGGGATTCGACAAGGCGGTCCGTTGCAAGGCCATGTCGAGTATCTGAGCCAAAAAATTGAGTCGGGAGATTATTGATTTACTGACGTGCCTTCAGAAGCAAAAAGCTCATCCAGCAACTCGCTGCGCATATTGTTGTCCTGTTCAATGGCGCATCGCAGCCTGAGTGCGCAATAGTTCGAGCACAAAGGATTATTCTTATCGTAGTCACCGAAGCATTCTGATTGTTCAATGGTGGATATCACTGTGTAGACGATGTTGTTCATTCTGTATCCTTCAGATTCAAGAGTGTGAGCATTTCTTGATGAATTTTTGCGTTGGTTGCCAATATCTGCTTATGTTCTATCTGAAAAGGCTGCGCATTGAAATCTGTCACCACGCCGCCCGCTTCCCGGGCGATGAGCATACCGGCGGCCGTGTCCCATGGATTTAATTTTTCTTCCCAGAAACCATCGAACCTTCCACAAGCCACATAGCATAGATCCAATGCAGCCGAACCCAGCCGCCGGATTCCACGGGCAGCGGACAGGCAATTGGAAAAACGCTGAATCAACGCTTCCTTGTCATTTTCCATTACATACGGAAAGCCAGTGACCAGCAAACTTTCAGATACTTGCGTGGTCGATGTCACTTGAATCGGATGGTCGCAGAGTGTTGCACCCTGTCCCTCGATGGCTGTAAACAGTTCACCATTTACCGGGTTGTAGACGATGCCCATAACGATACGCTCATCGATGGCGAATGCAATGGAAACCGCGAATATGCCCAGGCCGTGAACGTAGTTGGTGGTACCGTCCAACGGATCGATTATCCAGCAGGCGTGCCTGTCTCGCTGGGCGATGCCGCTTTCTTCAGCGATAATGGTGTGATCCGGAAATTTCTCATGAATGGTCCCGATGATGGTCTTTTCCGATTCGAGATCGGCGGCGGTAACCAGATCGATGGCCCCTTTTTTGTTGACATGCGTCAACCGTCCGAAATGATGTGTAAGCACACGGCCCGATCGGTAAGCGGCTTTAATTCCGGCTCTCTGAATTGATTCGATATCCATAAGAAAATGACACTACCCGGTTTGCAAGACCATTGTCAAGCTTAACAATGCGTTGCTCAATTGATCGTATGAATCTTGTAAATAATTGGAATATCAAATTGATAGAAGTAGTTTAGTGTGTTTATGCGGTTAGCCCGACACCCGGTGCGGCAGCCGATTGACATAGCTGAACAGTTTTTTGAGCAGCGGCACTAGAGATGTTTGATTGCGTGCGCAGATCGCCGTCCCGCTTAATTGTATGGCTTTTTGCGCAACTTCAGCCGGCGGCACCAGATCCATTTTATTTAGAGCCCGGACCTGGGGAAGCCGGTCGATTTTTAACTCCGTTAAAATTTTTTCCACGGATCGAATTTGCTCCATATGGCGGGGATTGCTGATATCGATCACATGCAAAAGCAGATCCGCGCTTTTAAGTTCTTCCAACGTGGCACGAAAAGCAACCATTAGATCTTTGGGAAGGTCCTGGATAAAACCAACGGTGTCTGTGATGATCACCTCGACATCTTTCGGGAAGCGAAGCCTTCGGCTGGAAGGGTCCAGCGTGGCAAACAATTTACTTTCGGCCAGAACCTGGCTCTTGGTTAAGGTATTCAGCAGTGTCGACTTGCCGGCATTGGTATAGCCGATAATGGATATGATGGGCAGCCCTTTCTGCTCGCGCTTATGACGCTGCTGCTGGCGCTGGATCTGGACCGCTTTAAGTGCTTTTTCAAGTCGATGTATTTTTTCCCGAACCCGTCTGCGATTGATTTCGAGTTTTGTTTCACCGGGGCCGCGGCCGCCGATGCCTCCGGTGAGTCGCGACATGGCTGTGTTTTTTGTCACCAGTCGAGGCAGCAAATATTTAAGCTGCGCCAGCTCCACTTGAAGCTTTCCCTCCCTGCTCCGGGCACGTTGGGCAAAAATATCCAATATCAGCTGCGTCCGGTCGATGACTTTGATCTCGATCTGATTCGTGATGGAAGTAATTTGCGACGGATTAAGTTCTTGGTCGAAAATCAGCAAAGTTGCTCCCAGCTGCATCGCTCGAATAGCGATTTCCTGGAGTTTGCCGCGGCCGATAAGAAAGCGTGGGTTGGTCCGTTTGAGTCGCTGCAGGATGGTCTCCGCCACCTCGATTCCGCTGGTCCGACTCAATTCGGCCAGTTCAGTCAACGAATCGACAGCCTGCTTGCGTGGGGCTGTGGTGATACTTACAAGCAAGGCCCGCTCCTCGTCATCGGACTGTTTGCGCTGGGGTCCGATCTGGGCCAGCTCATTTTCCAGCGACTTGATCAGATCGTCGCATTGGATGTCAAGTTGGTTGGGCTGTAAACGCTCTCTGATTTGAAACGGCTGCTGGATTGAACGCCCCGGCAGGATATGCGCCCAATGAACTTCTTTCAGGTGACCGGTTGCCGTCAGTGTCATGGCCGCCATGGCGTCCAGGCGCAACAGGGCCAGGTCCGTCAGGTCATCGTTGCTCAACGATTCGCCTTTCAGGTGGGTGTGCACACACCGAACGCCGCGCAGCCGATCCGGAGCCATGCGATAATCGCTTAATTGCGGGATCAAGATGCCTTGCGCATCGCCGATGAGAACGTACGCGATCTTTCCCGCGCGGGTAATCAGCAATCCGATTTGACGTTGGATGTGAAAGGTCAGTTGCGTCAGATCGCGGGCCAGTCCCGGCGAGATCAGAAAGTTGGGAGGCACTTTGCGCCGGTACAGCTTTTCCAGTCGACGGAGCTGATCGGCTTTAAGCCCTTTGGTGTTTCCCCAGAGCTTTTTCATGCAGGATTTTCAAAGCGCGTATAGGCGCCCAAAAAGGTCAACGGCACAAAACCGGTTGGGCCGTTTCGCTGCTTTGCGACAATGATTTCGGCCGTGCCGCGATTGGGATTGTTTTCATCTTTGTTGTAGACTTCATCACGGTAAATAAAGGCGACGACATCGGCATCCTGTTCAAGAGCCCCGGATTCTCGCAGGTCGGAAAGCTGGGGGCGTTTATCGCTTCGCTCTTCCAGTTTTCGATTCAACTGGGATAGGGCAATGACCGGCACATTGAGTTCTTTGGCCAGCAGTTTCAGCGCGCGTGAAATTTCGGATATCTCAAGGTCGCGGCGCTCTGTGGCGGTTCGGCCCTTCATCAGCTGCAGGTAGTCGATGATGATCAGGTCCAACCCTTTGTCCATCTTCAAGCGGCGGGATTTGGTGCGAATGGAGGTAGCGGAGATATCCGGTGAATCATCAATAAACAGTGGGGCTTCAGACAAAACGCTGGCCGCCTCGGTGATGTGATGCCAATCTTCAGGATTCAGGAATCCTCCGCGCAGCCGGTTTGAGTCCACGCGAGCCTCCGAACACAACATGCGTTCCGAGAGCTGTTCTTTGGACATCTCCAGGGAGAAGATCGCCACCTGTAAGTTGGCCTCAACCGCAGCGTTGCGTGCTATATTCAAAGCCATCGCGGTTTTGCCCATGCTGGGTCTGGCTGCCAGAATGATCAGATCCGATCCCTGCAGGCCTGACGTCATGTGATCCAGGCGTGTGTATCCGGTCGGCACTCCGGTGACCAGCGCCCGTTGTCCCTGCCTCTCTTCAAGGGCGTCGATATTCGACTCGATAATTTTACTGATGGGATGGAAAGCCGCCTGGTGCTTGTCCTCCGATATTTCAAATACAGCACTTTCGGCAAAATTGAGCACGTCGTCGAGGTTGCCGGCGTCTTCGTAGCAGTGCTGGGTGATCTCATTGGCTTTGGCGATTAACCGGCGCAGAGACGATTTATCCCGCACAATGCGTGCATAATGTTCAACATTGACGGCAGATGGAACGGTGTCCACCAGTCTAGCCAAATATGTCGCTCCGCCGATCGATTCAAGATCATCGTTATCGCGCAGCAGGTTGGTCAAGGTGACAAGATCTACCGGTTCGGCTTTGGAGAATAGTTCCGAAATTCCGGCAAATATTTTCTGATGGGCGCTGCGGTAGAAGTCTTCGGGTTTGAGAATTTCAAGTACGTCCAGCAAGGTCGAGTTGTCGAGCAGGATGGCGCTCAGAATCGACTCTTCCGCCTCAAGGCTTTGAGGCGGAAGTTTTTGCAATGCTGGGTCCTTAGGTGTTGTTTTTTTAAACTCTCTGGCCATTACAGCAAGGGCCGTTGTCGGCCGTCCTATTCTTCCGGAACGACGTTAATCGTAATTTCAGGCTCAACTTCCTTATACACACGAATTGCCACTTTGGTTTCACCAACGGTTTTGATTGGCTCTGTCAACAAAACCATGCGTTTTTCGACTTTGATATCCTGCTTGGCCAGCGCATCGACGATATCCCGAATCGTCACGGAGCCATAGAGCCGGTCCTCTTCATGGACTTTTGCGGCAATTTCACATGTAACACCCTCAAGGCGTTGCGCCATTTCCTGGGCAAATTCTTTTTCTTTGGCGATCTGAAGGTCAAACTTCGCTTTTTCGTGGGCCAGTATCCTGCGGTATTGATCCGTAGCCGGAACCGCCTTGCCTTGCGGCAATAGGTAGTTGCGCGCATATCCGTCGGCCACGTTGACTTCACTGCCAATGATGCCTAAAGAGTCAATGGTTTCTTTAAGAATAACTTTCATTTATTCCTCCGTTGCCGGTCCATATCGTCCGGGGCTGCGACTGATGCGCCACGCTGATCCGTCCGGCAGGCCAAATGGGCAA
>JASFGJ010000350.1:0-5244 GCA_050123815.1 Desulfobacteraceae bacterium | reverse complement strand
CTGGGATGATGAACCGGATGTGGCCACACTGGAAAAGGACGTGGCCGGTTTTATTTCGCGCCACCTATACCGACCTTTAAAGGACGTCCAACTGGGCAAGCTTCTCCAGCATCTTCTCGAACTGGCGACGAAGCACCGCATGCGGATTCCACCAGACATATTTCTGATGCTCAAGGCACTGTCACAGGTGGAAAATGTCGGCCGAATGTTATACCCCGACTTTGATATCATTCAAAAAGCCGCTCCGTTTATCCGTCAGGTAAAGCTCTCGCGCCTGTCACCAATACGTCTGGCCGACGACGCGGTACGGCTGGTCGAACAATCGTATGAGTTTCTCACCGACTTTCCCAAGGATCTGCTTGAACTCAGCCGCTCCCTGCGGCAGAAAAAACTCTCCTTTACGCTGGTGATGAAAGATCTGGACAAAATGCTCGCCACGCATGACCAGATCTCAAACCGCATCTCCTTTGCAATTATCATCGCCGCCCTGATTATCGGTTCTGCCCTGATTGTTATTTCCAATATGCCGCCACTGTTCTACGGCATATCCGTTATTGGTCTGATCGGTTTTCTGGCTGCAGGATTTTTAGGAATCTGGCTTCTGGTCGCCATAATAAAAAAGGGTCGGCTTTAAATCAGCTCGATAACAATAAGCGTAACAACTCGCCTGCATCAGTAAAACATATTCGATATGTTAAATCGGAAAGCAGGCCAGAATTCCTTGAACCGGCTCAACTGGCAAACCGGCTTAACCGGCAAAACCGATCCAACTGGCTCAACTGACCCAACTGGCCAAACCAGTTAGACGACGGTATAACCCGGCCCCTCTCCTCCTTCCGGACATGTCCATGTGATGTTGCCGAAGGGATCTTTGATGTCGCAGGTTTTGCAATGAAAGCAATTGGAGGGATTGAGCTTGATACTTGCCTTGCCGCTCTCTTTATCGAGTTCCAACTCGTAGACCTCGCCCGGGCAGAAGCGGGTGCACGGGCTGCCGTACTGCGGATAGCACTGATCGCTGCAAACCTGCATGTCATGGATGATCAGATGCGGCGGCTGATCTTCCCGGTGCATGGTCTTGGACAAATAGACACCGGTCAGTTTGTCGATATAGAGCTCACCATCGTAGCTCTCTTTTTCTTGTTTGTTTTCCGATCCACGCTGCAGGGGCCTCAAGGTCCGGGCGTCACTTTCCAAGGCCATGGGGTCGACCACCCCCCGTCCGCCGGTTACATACTGTGCTCCCAGGTGGATAAGCTTGGGAATTCCTTTTTTGGCCAGGGCCTGGGCACAGTTGCGACCCTCCCACAGCTCTTTGTGAATCCAGCTTTTTTCGAAACGCCGAGGATAGGCTTGCAATGCAGACACGCTAAAATCATCTCCGCCAAGGGTGTCAGTGATGGTTTCCGCGGCCAGCATGCCGGATTTGATGCCCAGGTGGAGCCCCTTCAGCGCCGGTGTATTGTGCAGTTGGGCACAGGCGCCGATAAGCAGCGCGCCGTCCACCGCCAATTTGGGCATGGTGAAATAACCGCCCGTAGGAACGGTTCTGGCCCCTTGTTCAATCACCTTTCCGCCTTTGAGGATATCCGCCACAAAGGGATGACGTTTGAACTTGATAAACATCTCATAGGGATCGAGCATCGGATCGTCGTAACACAGTGCGGTCAGGTAACCGACACTGATCCGGTTCTGCCCCATTTCATAGATGAAGCCGCCGCCGGGCGTCCCCAATCCCAAGGGGTAACCCATAAAGTGAATGTCGTTGGCCTGGCTGCCGGTAAAAAACGTGTCGCCTTCCGGCAGTTGAATCACCTCTTTGATACCGGTTTCGTACACATCGGGTTGTTTGCCGTCATACAGGCCGAGTTTATGCGCAGCAGATTTTACCAGGCTGCCGCGGGCGCCCTCGGCAAACACGGTCATCTTGGCCATCAGGTCGATGCCGGGCTCGAAATTGGATTTGGGTGTACCGTCCTTTTCCAGTCCTTTGTCGCCGGTGCGTACCCCGACGACGGTCCGGCCGTCGTCGCCGTATAAAATCTCCTTGCCGTCGAAACCGGGAAAAATGTTCACCCCCATCTGCTCGGCGATCTCCCCGAGCCATTTGCTCAGACGGGACGCGCTGACGATATAACAGCCGGTGTTGTGCATGTACTTGGGCGTGATCGGTATGGCCAGGGCCTTGTTTGCCGTCAAATAGTAAAAGGCATCGCCGCGCACCGTCGATTCCACAGGACAGCCCTTTTCCAGATGATCGGGCAAAAGCTCATTCAGCGCCTGGGGTTTGAGAATGGCGCCGCTGATGGCATGGGCACCGATTTCGGCTCCCTTTTCGATCAAGGCCACCTCGATCTCCATGTTGCGCTCCTGTGCGAGCTGCATCAAACGAATGGCCGCCGACAGACCGGCCGGCCCGCCGCCTACGATCAACACATCAAATTCTATCGATTCACGTTCAGTCGTCATACGCTCCACTCCCTGCCCGGAAGATCCGTTTGTTAATTTACCCGATATGATCATTTTAATAGGTGAACGCCCAGCGATAGCATGAAAACCTCGGGTTGTAAACAAATTGACCGAACTGGTAAGGTCTGATTTTCCATTTGAGGATCGCAGCCGTGGCCGCCGTAAGATTTGCGAGCTTGACTTCAATGGAGAGGTTTTTTAATTACAGGCAACCATAAGTGGTTTCAAAGCCACTTCTAAAACGAGCTGGAAAACGATGACCGATCAAACGAACTTAAAAACAGTCCGCGCCTTGGGGATCTGTTCAGGCGGACTGGACAGCATCCTGTCCGGACTGGTGTTGCGCAACCAGGGAATCCATGTGGAGTGGATTACCTTTATCACCCCGTTCTTCTCATCAGCCAAGGCTAAAAAAGCAGCCCGACAGACAGGCATCAAGCTGCATATTCAGGATATCACCGACGATTTTTTGAAAATGCTGGTCAACCCGCCGGCCGGCTACGGCAAAAACATGAATCCGTGCATGGACTGCCATGCGCTGATGTTTCAAAAGGCCGGCGAATTTATGCAGGCCAACGGATTCGATTTTCTGTTCAGCGGCGAAGTGCAGGGCCAGCGCCCCATGAGCCAGAACGCCAATTCATTGCGTTACGTCGCCAAAAACTCGCAATTCGCCCCCTACATTTTGCGGCCGCTGAGCGCCCTATGCATGCCGGAAACCCAGATGGAACGCCAGGGGCTGGTGGACCGAAGCCGGTTGCTGGACTTTAGCGGCCGTTCCCGCAAGCCGCAAATGGCGCTGGCCGAGAAACTGGGGGTACCCGATTACCCATCCCCCGCCGGTGGATGCCTGTTAACCGATCCCGGCTACTCGAAGCGTTTGAAGGATCTTGTGGCGCATGATGCGCCATTGTCGAGCAACAACCTGCATCTGCTCAAATTCGGTCGCCACATGCGGCTCAACCCGAAAACAAAAATAATCGTAGGCCGCACCAAACAAGACAATGATCAAATTTTGCGCTATTGCGATCCGCAGCACGATATGGTGATCAAGGTCCAAGGTTTACCCGGACCGACGGTGGTGATCCCCGGCAAAGCCGCCAAAGAGATGATCTTTTTGGCCGGGGCCATTTGCGCCGGCTACAGCAAGGCGCCGGAATCGAAACCGGTCAAGGTCCAGGTGGCGCACGCCGGTCAAGTCGAGCAAATCGCGGTGCTCCCCATCTTGCCGGATGAAGCAAAGCGTTTCCTGATTACTTAATTCAATTGTGTAACAGATGAAATAAACAGTGAGAAGTTTATTCTCCTATTGCACCTGTTTATGAAAAAAGTTACCGATTGGATTTCACCCCACACATCTCACAATATGCTGTTATTACATCATATCATAGCACACCTTTTTCCTGGCACAATTCTTGCTGGTTTGTGATGTACGTCACACCGATCTAATTAAAATAAAATTCCATATGTCTTCTTAATCCAGGCAAGCAGACCACAATACCTCCCACTGGAATGTTACTGAGTACTGCCTACACTGAAGAAAATTAGATTGAAGCGTATGCAAAAAACTGCATCTGCTTCTCCAATGAAGCAGTGCGCCCAAGGAGGTGTCCTATGAAGTTAAAAAGCACCATCGGCTACGTCTTTGTTCTTGTGCTTGCCCTATTTATTGGGCAAGCACTTTCGGATCAACTCTCTTCATCACCGGAGCTGCCGCCGGTACTGGTCCATACAGGCAGTGACGGCCATGCAGCTTTTGACGACCGTGACCTGCAATACCCCGGGCAGGCCGGCCAGCCCGCCATTTCCTACAAAATCATGCGTCTGCTGCTGCCATCAGACACAGACATGGCATCGGTTAATGTATCGGTTACTGCGTATGACAGTGAACCGCTGCCAGGTCAGTGGAACGTCCGACCCATTGAGCCGCCCGCGGTTTGGGACGGCACAAAGCATGTAATCGAGTGGCCTGCCGGCAGGCGCATCGTCGACGGCAAAGACATGGAGATCTATTCAAACGATCAAAAGTTTCCCGCCAGTTGCATCGGCGATATCGTCACCGGAACCATTCGACATTGGAAACTTGTAGAAGTACCGGTCGCTTTGTTCCAATACAATCCGGTTGCCAAAACGCTTTTTCGGCTCACCACTATTGAGTTAGTGGCATCATTTGACCGCCGAACATCCGCTGCA
Organism: Desulfobacteraceae bacterium; assembly: GCA_050123815.1. Classification (GTDB taxonomy): domain Bacteria; phylum Desulfobacterota; class Desulfobacteria; order Desulfobacterales; family Desulfosarcinaceae; genus JARRKU01. Next base: position 582 of record JASFGJ010000350.1, on the reverse strand, counting down.
GATCAAGTGCTTCCCTCTTCCATTCATCATTCAGCTTCAGCAAAGCGAGCCAGAAAGCTTACGCTGAATTACGATGACATCGTGCCCCGCGATCCACTCTATTCGCTGAGGCCGTCCGCAATTGCTGCGGCGGAACCGACCTACGCCATCATCACGACCAATGCGATAGTAGATGAGTCCAGTGAATTGGTAAATTTCATTCATCACAAGGAGCAGCGCGGATTCACGGTCCAGGTGGTAACCGAAGATGCGTGGGGCGGCGGTGTTGGCGATGCTGCCGCCGAAAACATTCGCAGTTGGCTGAAAACCAACTACCAGAGCCTGAACATTGAATATGTTCTGCTGATCGGCAACCCTCATTTCACCGCCGGTGACGTGCCCATGAAAATGCTCTGGCCCCGATTGAATCACGGTAGTTATCGCGAAAGTCCGTCTGATTATTATTACACCGACCTGACCGGAAACTGGGATGCAGATGGCGACGGTTTTTTTGGCGAGTGGGGCGATGACTTCGGCGCCAATGGGGTCGACCGGCACTGGGAAGTCCGTGTCGGCAGAATCCCCTACTACGGCCATATTGAA
>JASFGJ010000349.1:0-5246 GCA_050123815.1 Desulfobacteraceae bacterium | reverse complement strand
GTAAACGGTTTTTGACAATAGGGGCACACTTTTCGGACCAGACGCTGTGCGATAGAGACCAACATGACCGATGAGACAAGGAAAGGTTCGACACCCATGTCGATAAATCGCGTTATGGCGCCTGCCGCATCGTTGGTATGAACCGTGCTCAACACGCGATGTCCGGTCAGGGAGGCCTGGACCGATATGGTTGCCGTTTCCGCATCACGCGTCTCACCGACCATAATGACATCCGGATCTTGGCGCATGATTGATCGCAGGCCGCTGGCGAATGTCATTCCGGCTTTGCGGTTGAGCTGGATCTGACGAATCTTATTTACCCTGTATTCAACCGGATCTTCCAGGGTGATGATATTGATATCGGGCTGATTGATTCGTTTTAATATGGAATACAAGGTGGTGCTTTTACCGCTGCCGGTGGGCCCGGTGCTCAATATCATGCCGTAGGGCCTATGGATGATTGATTCGATCTTGCGAATATCGCTTTCGTGCATTCCGAGTTCTTCCAGCGAATAAACGCCACTGCTGGTGTCCAACAACCTCAGCACCATGTTTTCACCATATATGGTGGGAATGGTCGAGGCACGGATATTGATCTCTTTGTTGTCCATCCGTATAGTAAAGCGCCCGTCTTGCGGAATCCTGGACAGTGAGATGTCCATATTGGCCAGTATTTTGAGGCGCGATACGATCAGCAAGTGCATTGACTTGGGAGGCGCCGGTACTTCATGCAGTTTGCCGTCGACCCGAAAACGTACTTGCACACGATCCTTTTCAGGGCTGATGTGCACATCGCTTGCACCGTCGCGCACCGCTTGAGATAAAATGGAGTTGACCAGACGGATGACCGGCGCTTCTTCAGCCATGTCATGCAGGGACTTGACTTCAAGGTCATCTGCGGACTTGCTTTTATTGAACTCTTCCGTGCGCTCGATCTCCATCTCCTCCATGTTTTCAAGCATGCCGCCCATGGTGGAGTATGTTCCGTAGAGGCTGCCCAGCAGGTGGTTCCACTCCTGGTAGGTGCAGATGATCGCTTCGACTTCCATATTGGTAAAGACTTCGATGGCATCCAAAGCGTCAATGTCCATTGGGTCCGTCATGGCCAGCGTCAACAGGTAATTGGTCTTGCTAACGGGAATGGCCTGGTATTTTTGGGCCAATTCAAGCGGAAGCACATGGGTCAGGTCCATATCGATGGGGTAGCGTTCCGGGTAGTATTTGTCTATTTTCAACTGCTGGGAAATAAGATCGGCGATTTGGCTGCCGCTGATAATGCCTTCCCTTACCAGGTACTGTCCCAGCTTCAGATTGTTGCGCTTGTGATCGATCACAGCCTGTCGCAGTTGATCATCACTCAACAGTCCTGCTTCGATCAGCATTTCACCCAGTTTCTTTTTACTTTTCAATGTTGGTCCTCACAGTTAATGGGGATAAGCGCAGACCGCCGCCATAGGGGTCTGAAAAAAACAGTGTTTTGTCTGACCAGTTTGAAATAATCGTTGCCTGACCAGAGGTTCGTGTCGGCAGCAGACTCAGGTACTTGTTTGCAGCTTCGTCGCTGTCAAAATATCCTGTCAATACCAAATGAAAGCGCAGGCCATCTGCCGGTGACCATGACGGAATCACACGCACCGGCAATTGAATCTTTCCAAACAGTACTTGCCGCCGCTGCATCGCGTCGGTTAGGGAAGGCCGCTCATCAAAAGCGATGATGTGGATGGGAGGCGACTCAGGGTTCAGTAAAAAGTCCACGGAGGGAAATTGAATGATATTGCCAACGTCGATGTCATCGGGATTCGAAATATGGGGATTGGCGGCGATGACCGTCGAGAGAAGGCTTTCCCGGAAATCTCCATACACTTGCTGAACCAATAGACCGAGCGTGTCTCCGGGCCGAACAATGAGCTGGCCCAGAACAAGGGGCGGCGTTGCTTGCTCCAGTCGTTCGGTGGATTCATCTCGAGCGTTGTTTTGCGGTTCTTTTGTTTCCGATGGTTTGTCGATCATTGCCACCGCCGGTGTTCTGCCGGCGGAGGGTGTTTCCCGGCGAGCCGGGGCAGATAAGTTCACGAGCGGTTCGGCATTATTTTGTATGGAAGCATTTTCGTTCACCGGTGTGGCCGACAACGATTCGACCGGCTGCTGGATGGGGGAAATCTTATATGGCTTGGAGATCTGCACTTTGGATTTGGGCATCACGAAAGAGACTGCGAAGATGTTCAGCGCAGCGGCGGACACCAGTACGATAACAACGGCGGCCAGGATGACACGTTCCCATCGCGTTGTGGGCGTCAGACGCTTGATGCAACTGCGGATCAGTGCCCAGCCGGCGCGGGTGCGGTTCTGGATGATCAAGGCCAGGATGCTCTGGTGGCAGATATTGATGATTTTTCGAGGGTATCCCCGGCTGGCACGATAGATCATCCACAACGCCGGCAGGGTGAAGATGTTGTTGGGTTTGGCCGTGGTACTGGAGAGTTTGATACGGTGATGTATCAATTGGCGCGTATCGGAAAAGTTCAAAGGCTTCAGATGGTGAAGCAGGTTGATTCGGTCCGAAAAGTTGGCGTGGTCGCTAAGAACGGCTTCGAACTCAAGCTGGGCAAAGATAATGATCTGCAACAGCTTGTAGCAGTTGGTTTCATAGTTGAGCAACTCACGCAGTATTTCCAGGCAGGGCCGCGATATTTTTTGTCCTTCATCGACAATCAAGACGATGGTTTTGCCCTGATCCACGCCTTTTAAAAAAAGGTAGCGTTTGATCTGTTCCTTCATGTCGATTTCCGATAGACCTTCGTCGGGCTGGCGGTTGCAGATGAATCCCGCAATATGTCGAAGAAAGTCGATGGATGAAGTGAATGACGGGTCGAGCACCAGATGGGTTTCAAATTGTGACTCTGCGGACAGCTTACGGATGAGCTGGCGGCATAAGGTGGTTTTGCCTGTCCCCACATCGCCAATGACGACATTAAGCCCCCGCTTTAATCGCAGCGCCAGCTCCAACTTTTGAAGACAACCGTGGTGCTGATACGAGTTGAAAAAAAAGTCTGGATCCGGGGAATTGGAAAACGGTTCCCGATCGAGTTGCAGAAGCTTGTAATATTGCATTGCGTTTGTCCAGAAAGCTTCAGCTATCCGATAGTCAGGTGCTGAGCCATTATCCAAAAATGGTCGACGGATTCGTGTTAAGTGTTAAGCAAATGTATTCGATCTTTTTTTATTTCAAAGTTGTTAATCAGTGGTCTCTGCCACCGGTTGGGTTTTCAATATATGCGGAGTTATAAAAATCAGTATCTCCTCCATTTCATAACGCTTGCTGTTATTTTTAAACAGATACCCCAACAGTGGGATGCTTCTCAGCCAGGGAATACCGGACTCGCCGTCCGAGTCGGTATTTTTTTTCAGGCCGCCGATAACCGTTGTCTGTCCATCAAATAAAATGACATTGGTTGAGGCTTTCTTGGTTGTAATGGTGGGGTAGAGGCTCACGGCTCTTGCAAAATCCAATTCGTCTTTGGTTGTGACGATTTCAAGCTTCAGCACATCGTCCTGAATGACATGGGGAGTTACCTCCAGGCTCAGCAGGGCGGATTTATAGATAACCTCCACATTTTCATTTTCTACTATGGGAATTGGCACCTGGTCGCCGCTCTCGATGGTGGCTTTGATGTTATCCAGCGTGGTGATCGATGGACTGGACAGAATATTGAGTTCGCCCTGCTCCTCCAATGCGGAAAGTTGCAATGACAGCAGTCCGCGGGTGCCCTCGGCGATTAAGCCCAAGGTAAATCCCGTTCCGGCCTGAGTGGCATTTCCCAGGTTTCCCGGAAAATCACTGACCGTACCGCCGGTCGGGTTCACTGTATCCCCGGAGCCGGGTTGAATCTGGGTAGGCGTTACAGCATCCGGTGTGAGCCATACATCTTGATCTGAGCTGTATAATAACCCTCCCCATTGAACGCCCAGTTCCCTGGCCGTTCGGTTGGTTGTCTCAACAATATGGGCCTCAATCAGAATCTGACGTGTGGGTCGGTCCAGTTCAACCACTAGAGGAACGATGCGTTGAATATCCGATGGTGTGGCTTGCACGATCAGTGCATTGGTATGGCTGTCCACCACCACCGATCCAACAGGCTGCCCAGGTTTTTCTGCGCTCAGAATACTTTCGATGCTTTGCTTCAGATCATTGGCATTGGCAAAGTCGATCGGTATGATCTTCGTGACAAGCGGCGCCTGCATCTCCATTTCGCGTTTTTTAGCAAGAATTTTACCGTCCGCTTCCAGATTCCTGAAGTTGCGATCGCGATCTTCGTAAGTGATAATCCGGATAATATCGCCCTGCCATTCATAGGCCAGGCCCTGCGAGTTAAGGATTCCCATAAAGACCTGATCCCACTTGGCGTCGATGACATTGATGCTGATGCGGCCTGTCACCGATTCGTTGATCATGATGTTGAGATTTACGGCCCTGGCAAGGGCGCGCAACAACACGGCAACATCGGTCTGATGCATCTTCATGGTGATTTTTCGGGTCGGCAGCGGTCGCGGCGGCTGTCGATCGGCGAGATGAGGAGCGATGGTTTCGATTTTTTTTGAAGGCAAATCGATGGTCCGTTTACGCGACCTGGGCGAATAGCCCCGGCTCTTCTCAGCCATCTCTTTCCATTTCTCAAATGCGGAGGTTTTTGACTCCGGGGTGTTCGCACATCCGCCGATCCACAGCATTGAAAGGATCAGCCCAGTCACGATAACGCTTTTTAGCATAAGTCTCGGCATATTCATTTCCAGATTATCGGGTTTTTTTACCAAGTCCGGGATCCAGCTCCCGCAGAGGCAACTGGATTGTTTCAAGTCCATTTATTTTACCGATCACGACATAATGGGGGGAAATGCTTTTCACGTACAAGCCATTTGTATCCAATGATTCTCCGACGGAGTACTCTAAGCCGTTTATCACGGCCAGTTTTGTCGGGCCGAGCTTAAGATAGCCGGTATAGATAAAACCGGAGCGGGTCGGCGGCACAATCTCCTTTTGCTGTGCTTTTTCGATCGTCTGCCGTTTCTTCAGCGGTTGGACAGTGGCAATAAAAGGATCCTTTGTCCAGTTGGCGCCGGCTTTTGTTATCATATAATTGTATTCGGCCGACACCTTCTCATTGATGAGTTTTTGCGTGACTTCGGCCACGAAACTTTTCAGTTCCGTAATGGGATTTGCCGTCGGTTGCATAGCGGTATATTTAGGC
>JASFGJ010000348.1:0-5250 GCA_050123815.1 Desulfobacteraceae bacterium | reverse complement strand
CCTTTGTCGGCCCGTTCAAACCGTCCCCGCTTTTGGGAGAGCGCTCCGGTGAAGGCGCCTTTTTCATGGCCGAACAGCTCGCTGTCGATAAGGTTGTCCGGAATTCCGCCGCAGTTGACCGCAATGAACGGCTTGTCCCGGCGCGGCGACAGCTGATGGATGGCATTGGCAATCACATCTTTTCCCACCCCGGTCTCTCCCAGCAGCAATACCGGGCTGTTGATGGCCGCCACCTGCCGCGCGAGGGTCATCACATCGTGCAGTCCAAAATCGGCGCCGACAATGTCATCCCCCAGTTTTCGACTCAGTTCCGAGTGAAGATACCGGTTGTCGTCGGCCAGAAGATTTTTCAGTTGCATGATGCTCCGGTGCTTGAGGGCGTTGGACAATGCGATATAGAAGGGCTCCCGCAGCATGGTCAGCAACTTTCCGTGTTCGCCGGTGTACCTGCCGGTTCCTTCCGCTGTTAAAATAAAAGCGCCGAAAGGCTCTTTCTCGATGATCAGCGGCAATCCCAGCACCGAAGAAGAGAGAGGAAGATTCAGCTTTTCGAGCAGGAAGCTGGAAACGGGATCCGGCTCGCCTTCCATCATAAGGAAGTATTCCGGATTATCCGTCGTGGCGGCCTTCGCCGACTCGGTCTGGGTTTTGGCCTCTTTTGGCAGCGGCAGAAGGGTATCCCGGCTTTCTCCGCCGGATGCGGATGCCTTGGCGATGATTCGCATGCAGTTGGTTTCAGGTTCATACAGTTCAACGTACATTCGATCCAGCGGCATCCATTGCTGCAGGACCCGAAACGTTGCATAAAGTGATGTTTCGATATCCAGATGTCCGCAAATGGCCAAGGTCGCTTCTCTGAAAAACGTGCTCTGCTCCATGATCAGATACCCATGCGAAATGATGTTTTTCCAGAATTGTCGTATTGGGCGAATATAGTTTGAATGGCCATATATGGCAATTGCTAATTGTCATATTCGGCAAGTTTAACATTCGAAAATTTCTAACTAACTGTTTTAGTATTATAAATCAAATGTGGCACAAAAGCCGCATTGCTAATCGACGACTTTGACAGAATTTGGCACAGCGTTTGGAAAAGGGCAACCAGCCGGTTTCCACAGCGTACGAAACCGATAAACAAAGGCGGCTAAGACCCGGCGCCGGAGAAAGATAATAGACGATGAAATGGATGGAAATCCTGGAGCTTCGGGCGGCTGCCGGAAGCGATTTTCTGGAAAGCATCGATCTTCAGGCCCTGGTGGCCGGTCTGCCGAAAGGAGTCAGACCTTATCGGGTGGTTTTTTTTAAGCATGCCACTGTGGAAAGCGATCTGTGCATTCATCTCATGTTCGATACGGACACAGTAGGCCGGCAGGGAAGTGAGCCGGGACTTTGGTTGAAAGAGATATTGCAGGCAATGGGACTGGTCAGCCATAAAATATGGGTTGAATCGGCGAGTTTCCAAATCCCCCCCGGCGATGATCTCCCCTGATGCCTGGGTGTGTTGAACCACTCAACGGATAAACAAAGGAGAGCATGCATGATTTACACAAATCCGCTCTACGGCATTATTCGAACACTGTTTTTGTTTCTCACCGGAAGGGTTCGGTTCGGTAGGCCGGAAGTTGGAGCGACCATCACGATGGATGATGGGCAAAGCTTCAAGATCTTCAGAAGGGTCGTCATCAAGCGCTATCTGGACATTGATAAAAAACCGGAAGCATTGTTTATCGTTCGGTTTACCCCCAAAATGGACATCAAACGCAACATCAAGCTGTCCAAAATCATGTTGCTGATTTTTATGGGATTCAAGGGGTTCCGTTCCAAGTACTGGTGTGTCGACGAAGAGACCGGCATGTGCCAGGGCGTTTATGAGTGGGATACACTCAACGATGCAGATCGCTATTCCAGATCCATTGCGGTTAAAAATATGACCAAACGCTCAATTCCCGGATCCGTCTCGTTCAAGGTGCTGCCCAATTGCGAAGTGAACCGGAACTGGCGAATTGCAGACGCCGGCGAAGAAGAAAAGCATCAATTCAGAGTCAGGTACCATTTAGCATAGAGATCCGCTTTTAAAATAGACGAGGTGATACATGAACAGCACTCAAAAAAGGCCATTTACCCTGGCCATGATCGGATGCTCCGGCTACATCGGCGCGCCCTATATTGAAGAATTCATCAAGCTGGGGGTTAAGGCAAGCGTTCTGGCGCGAAGACCGGAAGCCGTATCTTCCAAATTCCCGGAAGCTCGGGTGATCAAAGGCAGCATGCTGAATAAACATGACGTGATGCCAGCCATGCAGCATTCGGATGCGGCTTTTCTGATCACCCCCATCGGGCCGAGAAATAGCAAGCAAATAGAATTGAATGCCGCCAAGATTGCCATCGATGCGGCCAAAGAATGCCATCTGCCGCACCTTATATTCGTCTCCGTGATTATTCCGAAATATCCCAGCGGTGTCGCACTGCTGGACGCCAAGCCGGAAATTGAACAAATGATGGCTAAGGCCGGTATCCGCTGGACCTCCATCCGATGCGGCACTTATATGGAGGATGTGATCGAACACCGGTTTCAGCATCTGAAGAAAGGGCGATATCTTTTTCCGGTGGATAAAGAAAAAAGATTCAATTTTACTTGTCAAAAAGATGTCCCCCGTTTTGTGAAAACGCTTTTAAAAAACAAAAAACCCCTTAACGCCCCGATCGATTTCATCGAACCGAATCATTATACGCCGGATCAAATTGCCGGGCTCGCCGGTCAAGCCTTGGGATGGGAAATAAACGCAAGCGGGAAGTATCCATTTTATGTGCTTCTTCACCTGGCCTGGCCAATCCTTTATCTGAGCAAAAACCGGCTTTCCACCATTATCCCGCTGATCAGATTCTTTAACAGATACGGCTACCGGGGCGATCCCGGCCAACTGGCGGATGCGTTTCCGGAGTTTAAAATGACAACGCTGCCGGGATACCTGGATGGTTTCAAAAGGAAGCTTGGGGTGGATCGTGCCCATCCGTAAGTGGCTGTTTTCGTAGGTTTTTAAGATGACCATTCACTATTTTTAAACACCGGAAAATCTTTCAAAAGGATATGAGGAGTTAGCGATGTATCGGACAGTAAATACAAGAGCCTTTGGTTTGAGCGGCCCCTGCAGGACGTCGGCGTTTTTCACCGGTTTGCTGTTGGCCATTTTTCTCGTTTCCTGCGGCAAAACTGAAAAAGCGGCCCCGGTATCGGCGCGGCCCGTCAAGACCATCCGCGTCCGGGCGGCCGCCGGGAATCCACAGTTGACCTTGCCCGCCAAGGTTCGGGCGAATCGCAGGGTGGAGCTGGCCTTCAAAGAGGTGAGCGGGCCGCTCGTTGAACTTCCCATTGAAGGCCGGGAGGGAGAGCAGGTGGAAAAGGGGGAACTGCTGGCCCGCATTGATCCTGAGCCATACGAAATACGGCTGCGCAACGTCCAGGGGATGCTTAAAGAGGCCGGCGCGGCCCTGGCGTTGGCCAGGACAGAATATGAGCGGGTGCTGGATATCCGGCGCAGAGATCCCGGAGCGGTCAGCGCGGCGGACATCGACCGCAAGCGGGAGGGATTCAACGCCGCCGAGGGCCGCATCCGCTCTCTGAAAGCCGGGGTGGAGGACGCTCGCAACAAAGTGCGCCATACCGAACTGAGAGCCCCGTTTGCCGGGAGGGTGGCCAAGCGATGGGTGGACAACTTTCAGGAGATCCAACCCACCCAGCCGGTTCTGGCCCTGGAAGATATATCGCAGGTCGAACTGCTGATCGATGTCCCGGAAAATGTCATGGCCACCGCCGACGCGCGGGATGGTGCGCATGGGGTTTCGTTCAGCGCCCAATTCCCGGCGGCGCCGGGAAAGCAGTTTCCATTGGCGCTGGAAGAATTCGCCACCCGGGCCGATCCCGCCACCCAGACCTATCAGGTCGTCCTGAAAATGGCCCAACCCGAAGGGCTCAATGTCATCACCGGCATGACCGCTACCGTCACGGTGACGTTTGACGGACAAAGTGCCGCCCACCGAGGGACCCGGGTGCCGGCCATTGCGGTGACGGCCGAGCCTGACGGTGCCGGCTATGTCTGGGTGGTGGATACGGCTGAAATGAAGGTCCACAAGCGGCCGGTCAAGGTTGGGGCCGTGGTGGGGTCGGAAGCGGTCGACATCCTGGAGGGTCTCGAAGGCGGCGAAGTGATCGTCGTGGCCGGCCTTTTGAAATTACACGAAGGCATGCCGGTCAGGCTCTGGGAAGAGAAGTAAATTAAGCAGACGATTGGATGAGACGATGAATATCGCAGAAATGGCAATTAGAAAACGGGTGATCACCTGGACACTGACCCTCCTGTTGCCGGTGATGGGGTATATGGCTTACCGGGGATTGCCGCGGCTGGAAGACCCGGAATTCGCCATCAAACAAGCCGTGGTGCTCACGCCCTATCCCGGTGCCTCGGCACGGGAAGTGGAAACGGAAGTGACGGAAAAAATTGAAAAGGCCGTGCAGCAGCTGGGACAGCTCAAACGGGTGGAGTCTTACTCGGAGCGCGGCCTGTCGCGGGTCAAGGTGGTGATCAAGGACAATTACGATCTCGAGCGCCTGCCCCAGGTGTGGGATGAATTGCGCCGCAAGGTGCGGGACCACCAGTTGGCGCTGCCGCCCGGCGCCGGCCCCTCCCTGGTGTTTGATGATTTCGGTGATACCTACGGCGTCTATTTCGCGTTGACCGGCCGCGGATTCACCATGGCCGAGTTCAAGCGCGTGGCCGAGTTGCTCAAACGCGAGTTGACCACGGTCACGGACGTTAAAAAGGTGGTTTTCTTCGGTGTTCGGGGCGAGACCATCCAGGTGGAGATCTCCAAGGCCAAGATCAAGGCCCTGGGCATCACGCTGCCCGAAATCGCCGGCGCCCTGGCCGTGAAAAACCTGCCCGCCGATGCCGGACGCATTAAAATTGGCAGTGAATTCATGCCCATTGCCCCCAGCGGTCTCTTTCAGTCGGCTGACGATTTCGCCGACCTGCTCGTGGGCAGCCAGGGCGGCAAGCTCATCTACCTGAAGGATGTGGCCGCCATCCATCGGGGATATGAAGATCCGCCCCAGGCCATTTTGCGGATCGACGGCCGACCCGCCCTGGGCATTGCCATCTCCACGGTCCAGGGGGGCAATGTGGTCGAGATGGGGCGGGCCGTCACCCGGCGGGTGCAGGAACTGCTGCCGCAAATTCCCCTGGGCATGGAGCT
>JASFGJ010000347.1:0-5252 GCA_050123815.1 Desulfobacteraceae bacterium | reverse complement strand
AGCAGGCGACCGTTCCATTTATCGCACGTTACCGTAAGGAGGCCACCGGCAGCCTGGACGAAACCCAGATCACCGCGATCCGGGACCGTCTGACACAATTGGCGGAGCTGGATGCGCGGCGCCAGACCGTCTTAAACAGCCTGGAAAAGCACGGTCACTTGACCGATGAACTGAAAGATCGAGTCATGGCCGCAGATACCCTGGCCGTACTGGAGGATATCTATCTGCCCTACCGCCCGAAGCGCCGCACCAAGGGCACTATCGCCAAAGAGCGGGGGCTGGAGCCGCTGGCGCAATTGATATTCGAACAAACCGGCCTCGATCCGCTGCAGGCTGCCGAACCGTTCATCGATGCCGAAAAGGAGGTTCCCACAGCCGAAGATGCGCTTCAGGGAGCTCGCCATATCATCGCGGAATGGATCAATGAGGATGAAACCGCGCGATCGCGGTTGCGGGCCTTGTTCCAACAAGAAGCGCTTGTGACCAGCAAGGTTATCGATGGCAAGGAGAGCGAGGGCGTAAAATTCAAGGACTATTTCGATTGGCACGAGCCGGTCCGCAGCGTACCATCCCATCGTATGCTGGCCATGCGGCGGGGCGAGCGGGAAGAGATTCTCTCATTGATTATGCTGCCGGATGAAGCGGCAGCCGTCGAAATTCTTGAAAAGATTTTCTTCAAGGGCCGGGGTCCAGACACGGATCAGGTTGCCCTGGCCGTTAAGGACAGTTACAAACGGCTGTTGTCGCGATCGCTGGAGACCGAGTTGCGACTCGAGACCAAAGAGCGTGCCGACAAGGAGGCCATTCGCGTATTTTCCGACAATCTGCGTCAACTGCTGCTGGCATCCCCTCTGGGCGCCAAACGTGTCTTGGGCATCGATCCGGGATTCCGCACCGGATGCAAGGTCGTTTGTCTGGATCGCCAAGGTAAATTGCTCCACAACACCACCGTAAATCCGCACACATCCGAGGCTCAAAAAGAGAAGGCCAAGCAAGGCATCCGCCAGCTGGTCACCGACTACGGCATCGAAGCCATCGCAATCGGAAACGGCACGGCAGGCCGTGAAACAGAAACCTTCATCCGTTCATTGAACCTGGAAGCATCCATTGTCATCCTGATGGTCAACGAAAGCGGCGCATCCATCTATTCGGCCTCCGAGCTGGCTCGCGAAGAGTTCCCCGACCACGATCTGACGGTGCGAGGGGCTGTCTCCATCGGCCGCAGACTGATGGACCCGCTGGCGGAACTGGTCAAGATCGATCCAAAATCGATCGGCGTCGGGCAGTACCAGCACGACGTGGATCAAAATGAACTAAAAAGCGCCCTGGACGATGTGGTCATGAGCTGTGTCAATGCCGTCGGCGTGGATGTTAACCGGGCCAGCCCGCAGCTTCTGGCCTATGTCTCCGGTCTGGGCCCGCAATTGGCCCGTAACATCGTTGCCCATCGAGATACCAACGGTCCTTTCACCGATCGCAAATCCTTAAAGGATGTGCCGCGGCTAGGGCCTAAGGCCTTTGAGCAGGCCGCTGGCTTTTTGCGCATTCTCAAGGCAACAAACCCGCTCGATGCCAGTGCTGTCCATCCGGAAAGCTACAGCATCGTCGATGCCATGGCCGCCGACTTGAACTGTACCATCGACGGCCTGATGGCCGATGCGCAGTTGCGACAAAAAGTCGATATTCAACGGTATGTCACCGACTCGGTCGGTATTCCGACACTGAGCGATATTATGTCCGAGCTGGCAAAGCCGGGACGGGACCCAAGGGATTCCTTTGAGGTTTTTGCTTTTGCCGAAGATGTTACCAGCATGCAGGATCTGGAGCCTGGAATGCAATTGCCCGGCATCGTCACCAATGTGACCCGTTTCGGTGCTTTTGTCGATATCGGAGTTCATCAGGATGGGCTGGTGCATATCAGTGAAATGGCGGATCGATTTATCAAGGACCCGGCCGAAGTGGTCAAGGTGCAACAAAAGGTCAAGGTCACGGTTCTGGAAGTGGATCTGGATCGCAAGCGCATCGGTCTTTCCATGCGCGCCGGCAAAAAAACGCGTCAAAGGGATAAGCCCAAAGCAGCCAATCGCCCGGCGCCCAGGCCCAAGCCGAGATCCAAACAAAGAAAGCCCAAAGCCAACGCGCCGTTTCACAATCCCCTGGCACAGGCCCTGGAGCAGTTGAAAAGGAAATAGTTCAAATGAAAGCCGTGGTTCAGCGCGTCACACGCAGCGATGTAAACGTGAACGGTCAACAAATCGGCGCCATTGAAAATGGCCTGCTGGTCCTTCTGGGAGTCGGCCATGACGATACGGCAACGCAGGTAAAATGGCTGGCGGAAAAGATCGTCAACCTTCGTATCTTTGAAGATCAAAATGGTAAAATGAACCGTTCACTTCAGGATATCGGCGGCAGCATGCTGGTTGTCTCTCAATTTACGTTGCTGGGTGACTGTCGCAAAGGTCGCCGGCCTTCGTTTGTAGCTGCAGCGCCACCGGAACTGGCAGAAATGTTGTATGAGCAGTTTGTGTCGTATGTCAAAAAAATGGGCACCGATGTCGCCACTGGCAAGTTCGGGGCCATGATGCATGTGTCGCTGGTCAATGATGGGCCGGTGACACTGATCATCAAGACGCCTTAGGGCCAGTGTTAAAGTGTTAAGCCAGTCATATATAAGGCTGATACTTGTTGAGCTTGCGATAAAGGGTGGCTTCACCGATCCCAAGCAGCTGGGCGGCTTTTTTACGGTGGCCTTCGCACTTGCTCAATGCATTGCGAATGGCGTTTAATTCATAGGCGGCAAGGCTGTCGGCAGGCGTATCGTCGGGCAGCGGGGCCCCGCTATTGTTGCCGCCATTGATCGAATCCGGCAAATCACACGGAAGGATTTGATCCCTCTGTCCGATGGCGACGGCTCGGCGGATGACGTTTTCCAACTCACGCACGTTTCCGGGCCATGTATAGTTGGTCAAGCAGGTTATTGCCTCCTGTGAAAGGCGATGGACAGTGCTGGCCGGGGTAACGAACTTTTGTACAAAATGGCGCGAAAGCAGTGTGATATCATCTTTGCGGTCCGATAGCCGAGGTGTGGCGACGGTCACGACATTGAGCCGATAAAACAGGTCCTGGCGGAAATGGCCTTCGGCCACTTCCCGCTCCAGATCGCGATTGGTTGCGGCAAGGATTCTGACATCCACCGGATAGCTTTGGCTCGCGCCAACGGGCCGCACCTCTTTCTCCTGAATCACACGCAAAAGTTTCACTTGCATGGATAGCGGCAGCTCGCCCACCTCGTCCAGAAACAAGGTGCCTTTGTCAGCGCTGCGAAACAATCCTCTAGTGGTTTCATGAGCACCGGTGAAAGCCCCTTTGACGTGCCCAAACAGTTCGCTGCCCATGACGGTTTCGCTCATACCGGCACAATCAACCGGCACAAAGGCTTGACCACTGCGGGGACTATGAAAATGGATGGCCCGCGCCACCAGTTCCTTACCGGTACCGGTGTCGCCTTGGATCAGAATGGCGGCGTCGACACCGGCCAGCTGAACGATCATCTTTTTCAGACTCAGCATCGCCGTGGAATTACCGATTAATCGATCATAGTCGAATTGGTGCTGCACCTGCTGTTTCAGCCGGTGGTTCTCCTGCTCCAGGCGCCACATACGGTGCAACTGTTCCATGCGGGCCATAAGATTCTCCGGCTCAAAAGGCTTCTGAAGAAAATCGACAGCGCCGAGTTTGATTGCATGGACCGCATCTTTCACCCCACCGTGTCCGGTCAGAATGACCACCCGCACCGCTGGATAATCCGCCCGCATCTGTTCCAACAACATCATTCCGTCCATTTCAGGCATTTTCAGATCGACAAGTGCAGCGTCGACGGGTGTCTGTTTAAGCACCTGCAACGCCTCATATCCATTCGCCGCCGTATGCAATTCATAGGGCGCCTTACGAAAAATCCTTTTCATCGTGGATAAAATGGAGCTCTCATCGTCGACGAACATCAATGAAAATTTACGTGGTTGCTCTTTTCCCATGTGGCCTGTCCTGTTGCCGACCGCCATCACAAATGGTTTCGTCGGCAGATCGTAACCGTGATTAATTATTGGCTGCAGTCTAATCAGCAGCCATCACAGCAATGCTGATGCATTATTTATCGGACTATTCAGCCGAAGCTTGATCTTTTCTTGCCCGCGTGTCACAAATTACACAAATCGCACCACAAAACAGATGAGCATAAGGCTTAAAAGATCGATGAAGCGTCCGGTTTGCACACGTATCATTGCCGCATGGATCCTGGTGATGGGAATCTGTCTGATCCACCTGTCCGCCGTCGGGGCTGGTGCCGAATCATCGGCCGGCCTGACCAGGGCGCTGAAACCCATGGTCGGTCACGGTGATGCGGTCATGGTTGCCTCGCCGGACGGTGTGCCGTTGGTGGAAATCAACACCGAGCGCCTGCTGATACCGGCGTCCATTCTTAAAGTGCTCACGGCACTGGCCGCCATCGATACATTGGGGTCTGAATATCGCTTTCCCACTGACTTTTACAGCGATAACCGGAACCATCTGATCATCAAAGGGTATGGTGATCCGTTGCTTATATCGGAACGGTTGGAGACGATCTGCAAAACGCTTGCTGGAAAGATCCAACGGGTGGAAGGGCTGTTGCTGGACAACACCTATTTCAACCGACCGATTCTCATCCCGGGTCGCGGGAGATCAGCAGAGCCGTATGATGCACCCAACGGCGCCCTCTGTGTCAATTTTAACACGGTGGCGTTTCGGCGACAGGACGGTCAATGGATCAGCGACGAGCCACAAACCCCATTGCTGCCCGCCGCAATCCCCAAAATTGTGGCCTCAGGACTGACCAGTGGCCGTATCACCTTGGCGGCCGACAGCCAGGAGGCGCTGCAATATACCGGAGAGCTGTTTCGGTACTTTCTGGAAAAACACGGTGTCGTTGTGCGGGGAGGCATCGATCAGGCAAGTGCCGATCCAGACAAACACCACCGTGTCTGGCGCTATCTTTCCGAAACCGGCCTTCGGGAGGTAGTGGCAAAATTGCTTGAATTTTCAAATAATTTTATCGCAAATCAATTGCTGTTGAGCATGGGTGCGCACGTATACGGTCCACCGGCAACGGTGGAAAAAGGAGTGCGGGTGCTCAATGCCTATTATCGGGATATATTGAATATCCCGAGCGGCACCATCGTCGAGGCTTCCGGAATATCCAGACAGAACCAGGTATG
>JASFGJ010000346.1:0-5272 GCA_050123815.1 Desulfobacteraceae bacterium | reverse complement strand
CATTTGATGTTTTTCAGTAAAAATCCGCCGTCCCAAATTCTGACCCTGCGGGACGTGTTTCTGGGGTCCCTTCAGCGCCCCGGCCTGATCCGCCGGCTGATGATTCTGTTTCGAAAGCCAAGCAAAGTTTTCGTAGAGATCTCACAACCGCTGGCGCTGCGTCAGTTTATCGATCAGCCCAGAATCCTGGCCAGCAGCCTGGAATATCAGGCGCTGATGCTGCGGCGCGAGTTGCTGCGTCAGCACAACCGCCACCGTCAGAGCATTACCGGTCCAGTCATCAAGTCTCACGAGGAGATGAAAGAGAGCATTCTGGGAAGCGACCGGCTGGGAAAACTCATGGCTCAGCATTCGCAGTCGCGAAATGAGCCGTTGCATGACATCCGCAAACAGGCCGATGGTTTCCTCGACGAAATTGCGGCCAAGTACAACCATTTTTTCCTGAGCGTCATTTCCAAACCGGTCGGATGGATACTCAATACCATGTTTGATGGTACAGTGGTGGACAAGGAGGGGTTGCAGCGCGTCAAAGCCATGTCTCAAAAAGGGCCCCTGGTCCTGATCCCGTGTCACAAAAGCCATATCGACTATCTGATTTTGTCCTATGAGCTCTATCAGAACAACATGCCCTGCCCCCATATTGCCGCCGGAAAGAACCTCTCGTTCTGGCCCATGGGACCTTTTTTCAGGGCGGGCGGCGCTTTCTTTCTGAGACGCACGTTTCGTGGCGCCGTTCTTTATTCACGGGTGTTTTCCGAGTATATCTACAAATTGCTTGAGGAAGGATTCAACATTGAAATCTTCATCGAAGGCGGACGCAGCCGCAGCGGCAAACTGCTGATGCCGAAACTGGGATTCTTGTCCATTCTGCTCAATGCCTTCAAGGCCGGTGCATGCGAAGATATGATATTCGTACCGGTCTACATCGGCTACGATCAGATCCTGGAAGAAGGCGCCTACCTGCACGAAATCGGCGGCGGCAAAAAGGAACCGGAAAACCTGTCGCAGGTCATCAAGGCCCGCCGCTTTCTAAAACAGCGTTTTGGGAAAATCTACATCAACTTCCACGAACCAATATCGCTGAACACTCTTTTGGAGGATTACGATACCGACCTGGGGCAAATGCCTCAGAAAACCCAAAACGCGCTGTGCCGCGACCTGGGGTGGCGGGTTATTCATGCCATCGATCAGGTCAGTGTGGTGACCCCGCATGCCCTGGTGGCGGCGGCCATCCTTAACTGCCCGTCACAGCGCTTCAGCGGCAAGGAGATTTTTGCAATCCTCGATACATACTTGAAACTGCTGTTTTCACAAAAGGCCAAGCTGACCGACACCCTGTTGCTCGATCATCAGCACGCATGCGAGCAGGCACTGGAAAGCTACCTGCAGCGCAAAATCATCGAACTTCCCGACGGCGAGAAAGGCATGCCGACCGAGATCGCGCAATACCGTATACCGCCTGCCAAACGGCTCCAACTGGAGTACTATAAAAACAATTGCATTGCCTATTTCGTCCCGGCTGCCTATACGGCGCTGGCCATATTGAATAAAGACGCATTTCAATTTTCCTCGACCGACCTGCATGATCGCTATGATTTTCTGAAAAACTTCTTTAAATACGAGTTTGCTTTTAATACGGACCGCACCGCGGCGTCCCAGGTGCGCAAAACCCTTAAGGCGTTCATCGACGACGCCATTCTAATGCCGCACCGTTCCATGCCCGAGACGTACCAGATCACATCGGCAGGCTTGCGCAGCCTCAAACTTTACGCCCGATTCCTCAAGCCCTATTTCGAATCGTACCTGGTGGTTCTGCAGTTTTTCAAGCAAACACCCCGTAACAAAGCGCGGGGCAAAGACCGGCTGAAAAAGATGCTGGCCATTGGAAAAACGATGCTGAAACAAGGGGAAATCGATCTGAGCGAATCGCTCTCCAAGATTAATTTTGACAATGGCATCAGCTTTTTTTCGACAAAAAAAGTTAAAGGCGCCGAAGATGACGACGCCATCAAGGAACATGAAGAACTGATCCGCAACTATCTGCTATTAATCTAATCATGAAAGCAATGATCCTGGCCGCCGGTCTCGGTACGCGGCTACGCCCCTACAGCCGCCATACACCGAAACCACTGTTTACCATAGACCAGCGCCCGCTGTTGGATATTATTATCGAACGCCTGCAGCAGTCCGGCTGCGAGGCAGCAATGATCAATACGCACTATCACCACACCCAGATTGAAGCGTTTGTGCAGGCGCAGGACTATCCCCTGCCGGTGACGACGCGGCACGAACCCGAAATACTGGGAACCGGCGGCGGCATCCGCAACATGTCCGACTTTTGGGAGGACGAGCCCATGCTCGTGCTCAATGCGGATATCGTCTGCGACATCGATTTAGAAAAGATATTTCGATTTCACCGGCAGCACGTCGCCCCGGTAACCATGGTGATGCATGATTGCGAAGCATTCAACTCGGTGTGGGTCGATCGACATAACCGGGTGGTGGGTTTTCAGCACGGCTCTAAACCGGCTGCGGACACCCGGAAATTGGCCTTTACCGGGATCCATGTGCTGGACCGCCGGGTGCTGGACTTTTTGCCCGCCTCCGGACCGGCCCATATTATCGATGCCTATCAACGCATGCTCGACAGCGGCGAATCCATCAGCGCCTATGTGAGCCGGGATCA
The DNA here is from genome assembly GCA_050123815.1 of Desulfobacteraceae bacterium. GTDB lineage: Bacteria > Desulfobacterota > Desulfobacteria > Desulfobacterales > Desulfosarcinaceae > JARRKU01. The sequence continues at coordinate 2,586 of JASFGJ010000346.1, read as the reverse complement.
CTATTGGCAGGATATCGGCACGCCGCAAAACTACCGTGCCGCCGTCTATGATCATATGGCGCCGGCGGCCTTTGCAAAAGCATTTGGAACCTTCGACCGGACGCCGATTGAGTGCCGGCGCCTGCACGGTGACGGATCGGACCGTCAGTGGTTTCGCCTCAAAGCCGGGCCCCAACTCTTGATTATGGCGGATCATGGCCTGCGCATGGCGAGCGATCAGCAAGAGGTCGATGCCTATGTGGACATCGGCCGGCACCTGTGGGCCTGTGCAGGGGCGGTGCCGCGCATCTGGTCGTACGATCGTTTTGCCGGACTGGTATTCCTTGAAGATCTCGGCGACCGAAATCTACAGCAGGCGGCGGCAGAGCTGAGCAACTCCCGACTGATGGATCTCTACCGGCGGGTGATCGATCGCTGGGTCGACATGGCCATGGAATGCGTGAAAGGATTCGATCCGGAATGGACCTATCAAACCAGGCAATACAATCGCCGGGTCATTCTTGAAAACGAGTGCCGCTACTTTGTCGAGGCGTTCTGCAACGGTTACCTCGGCTGGGAGATCGAATATGAAGCGATGGCGGAAGAGTTTGAAAACCTGGCGTCCGAAACGCTCACAGCCGAGCCGTTTGGCTTGATGCATCGCGATTTGCAGTCCCGCAATATCATGATTTATAATGAAGAGATTTACTTCATCGATTTTCAGGGAGCTCGTCCGGGCCCGCTGCAATATGACCTGGCCTCGCTGTTGATCGATCCATACGTGGACCTGCCGCGGTCGGTCCAAAAAGATCTTTTGGCCTACTGCGCCGATCGGATCGCCGGCAGATATGGCATCGATGCAGCGGCCTTTCAGCGCGGCTACCCCTGCTGTGCCCTGACCCGAAATCTTCAGATGCTTGGGGCCTTTTCATATCTAAGCCGAGTCAAGAACAAAACGCAGTTCGAGACGTATATTCCCAGGGCCGTGCAACGTCTGCAGCGGCGTCTGACAGACGCCGACGCGATAGCCGTGCCCTTACCGAAATTAACCCAGGCTGCCGACAGGGCCGCCAAACAGATAACGCGTTGTAGGAGGATACCATGGACCCCATCAAAGTCATGATCAACGGCCTGCCGGGAAATGTCACCACGGTCATTGCGCGGCAGGTATTGGCCGACAGCCGCTTTCGTGTGCTGCCGTATGCCCTGACCGGCCCGGAAATCGACTATGACCAATGCCATATCAATGAAACCGCGTTTGAGCTCATCAAACCACAGGACCGTCAGGCTCGAATCGAGGCCATCAAAGCGGCCGAGGGCGATTTCATCACGGCGGACTTTACCCACCCATCAGCGGTCAATGCCAATGCCGAATTCTACTGCCGGCAGAACCTGCCGTTTGTCATGGGCACGACCGGCGGTGATCGCGAGTTGCTCGTAAAGACGGTGCAAGACTCGCCAATCGCTGCCGTCATCGCCCCCAACATGGCCAAACAGATCGTCGGGTTTCAAGCCATGATGGCCTATGCGGCCGAGCGATTCCCCAACCTGTTCAAAGGATACCGCCTCACGCTGCGGGAAAGCCACCAGGCCGGCAAAGCCGACACCAGCGGCACGGCCAAGGCCATGGTAAGCTATTTCAATTGCATGGGCATCGATTTTACCACCGAGCAAATCGAGAAGGAACGCGATCCCGAACGCCAGCGCAACATGTGGGGCGTGCCGCCGGCCTACCTGGACGGCCACGCCTGGCACACCTATACCCTGCTCTCCGGCGACGAGACAGCCAAATTCGAATTCATCCACAACATCAACGGTCGCGATATCTATGGAGACGGCGCCATGGATGCCATTGTCTACCTGCATCAAAAAGTTTCCAAGGGCGCCAAAGGCGAGGTGTTCTCAATGATCGACGTGCTCGAAAGCGGTGGCAAAGTATAGCTCGCTTATCAAACACAATGGAATGTGGCTCCATTCTCAATGTTAGTGCAGTACGGGGTGATGAAGACGAAAAATCCATTAATCAGGGCAAGTTGTGGCAAGTATGGATTTTAGGACAAATTTGCCGTGGGATTTCTTTGTCGTGACAAGGATCGATCTTAATGGTAAACTAGTTAAGTATAATTATGCACACGAGTTTTATGTGATGTTCTCAATATATATGGAATCGACTTGTATTGAATAAGGCCTCACCGGAAATAGACGGGTTCGCCTATTTCTGGATGGACGATAGTTGACCTTGCCGCTGAGAAGCTCGCGAGAATATCTATATGAATGTGTCAGATTATTTAGACAAAACACTTGCCGCTGAGGATCAAGACATTGATGTAACTCGTAAACGTATCTTTCTATCCTTCTGTATCATAATTTGCATTCCCATTATCTTCTTGTTTGCTATAAACGATCTCAAGAACCAGCGGATATTTGAAGGCCTTGCCATCCTGATTATACTAGCGACATTAATTTTAAATCTCATTGCCTTAAAATACGCTAAAAAGGCGAATAAATTTTTCCGTATCAGCATAATAGTGACGCTTTTGCTATTGTCTTATGAACTGGCGATCGGAGGAGGAGATGGGCAAGCGTATTTATGGTTTTATATTTTTC
>JASFGJ010000345.1:0-5274 GCA_050123815.1 Desulfobacteraceae bacterium | reverse complement strand
TGAGGCCGAAGAAACAAAAGTAATATCTATGATAGTTTGCATTACTGCTCGAATCTGGTCGTTTATTGAAAATATTTATTTGACATAGTGGAAATGTCCATGATATCAGAATAGGTCAAACTACTACTACTTCTTCTACGAGGTCTTCCATGATTTGCGATTTTGGCTTTACCTGAGTTCTTTTATACATCTAACCGTGTTTGTTAGATGAAGATAGAGGCCAAAATCGTGTCCATCCTGATACGACCTACTGTCCATCCACAAATGGATGGCAGCCTTTAGGTATTAGGTTTTAGGTGTAAGCAAAAAAGCTATTAAAATATGTGGTTAGACGGACAGCTAATCGCTAATGCCTGACCCCTCCATCCAGAAAAGGGCTATTTCTGGATGGACACTACTTAATCGTCAATTGGGATAATTAGATGAAACAGACACTACTGCCGCATTTAAAGCCCGAGCCATTGTTACAAGCGGCAAATCCAGAGCATAACAAGTCAAAGCAATGGGTCGCCGGCATCGATGTCGGCTCACGGACGACCAAAGTCGTCATTCTCAGCAGCGGGCGCATCCTGGCGAGTTCAGTACTGGATACAGGGATCAACGCCGAGAAATCGGCTGAAACGGCCTTGATGCTGGCCAGGCAAAAGGCCGGCATCAGCAAAGGTTGGCCCGGAGCCGTCGTGGGTACCGGTTACGGACGGGTATCTATTTCTTTTCTTGAGAAAACCGCTACGGAACTCACCTGTCATGCCCGGGGTTGCCATTTTCTCAACCCGGAGATCCGCACAGTGATCGATATCGGCGGCCAGGACAGCAAGGTTGTTCACCTGGATGCCGATGGCGGCATGGTTGACTTCGTCATGAACGACAAGTGCGCCGCCGGCACCGGCAAATTTCTTGAAATGGTGGCCCGCACCCTGGAACTGGACTTGACAGATATGGCTGACATGCAGTCCGGCACTGCTCAAGCGTGCACGATTAACAGCATGTGTGCGGTCTTTGCCGAAACGGAGATCATTTCGCTTTTGGCGAAAAAGCAAGTCCCGCAAGATATTGTTTCCGGCATCAACCGCGCCTTTGCCACGCGTATCGGCAACATGGTCAAACGCCTGGGGATCAAGCGGCCACTGGCGTTTGTGGGCGGGGTGGCGAAAAACAAAGGCCTTGCCAATGCCCTGGTTGACTATCTCGGCGTGCCGTTTACGCCGCTGGATATCGATCCCCAGCTGACGGGCGCGCTAGGTGCGGCCGTACAGGCCCAACAAATATAGACTTTCAGATAATGTTTTTGGACTGCGTTATCGGTCGTCGCGGTATGACCAATACAGCTTCCTCCCTCTAGCCTTGCCAAAAACATTATCTGAAAGTCTATAATTACCAAAAAAGGATGAAGAACGTGACCTTTAAAATTTCTGAAACTATCCAGGAAGTGCATACCAATCTGGCCCTCTCTCTGGAGATGGCCAAAGATGAAGGTAGAAAAGTGGTCGGCTGTCTCTGCTCCTATTCGCCCACGGAATTGATTCTGGCTGCCGATGCCATTGCCGTGGGCCTGTGCGGATCGACCCAGGATCCCATTGCCAAGGCCGAACAGATTCTCTCTCCGGATCAGTGCCCCAAGGTCAAGGCCACCTTCGGCCGGGCGATCTCAGGAACGTGTCCCCTTTTTCCCCTGGCCGATTGCATTATTGCCGAAACAACCTGCGACGGCCGCAAAAAGATGTACGAACTGCTGGCCCGGCAAGTTCCCATGTACGTGATGGATCTGCCCCAAAAACCCGATTCTCCGGCAGCGCTGGCCCATTGGATTGCAGAGGTCAAAAACGCCAAAGCGTTTCTTGAACATCAGCTCGGCGTCACCATAGGCGACGACGATCTGCGGCGCGCCGTCGATCTGGGCAATCGGCAAAGGCAATTGATCACACAAATCTATTACTGCCGCAAGCAGCACCCCACGCCCATCATGGGCCTCGATTTTATCAATATCATGACCAAGCTGCGCTATGCCGTCGATTTCGAAGAATACTTGCAAACCCTGGAAGCATTTCTTTACGAACTGCGGCAACGCACGGCGGCAGGCGAATCGGCACACGAGCCGGACCGTCCCCGGATTTTATGGACCGGTCTCGGCAACAGCTTGGGATGCAGTAAAGTTCTTGAACTCGTGGAGACATGCGGCGGTGTCGTGGTCTGCCAGGAAGGCTGCGGCGGCGTTACCCGCACCGAGGATTTGATCGAAATCAGAGATGATCAAGATCCCATCGAAGCCATCGCCAGTCGGTATCTTCGGGTGACATGCGCCTGCATGACGCCCAATTCTCAGCGCCTTGCCGATTTGGAGCGCTTGATCGACGAGTTCCGCATCGATGGTGTCATCGACCTGGCATGGCAATTTTGCCAACCCTTTGAAATCGAGTCTTATCGGGTCAAGGAACTGGTCAGGGATAAATTGGGCCTGCCGTTTCTGCATGTCGTTACGGATTATTCCCAGTCGGATATCGAACAACTGCGGGTCCGCATCGAGGGGTTTATGGAGCAAATTGCCGCAAGGAGGCCGGATGGACTATATCAACGCGCATAAAATCACCAAAACTTTCAACGGCCACAAAAATGGCAGGCGCACCCGGGCCATCGGCGATTTCACGCTTCAGGTCCGGGAAAAAGAATTTGTCACCATTATCGGGCCCAGCGGCTGCGGCAAATCCACTTTTCTACTGATGGTGGCCGGATTGGAAAATCCCACCTCCGGTGAATTGACCATCGAAGGCCGCCGGTTAAACGGTCCCGACGAACAGCGGGCCATTGTCTTTCAGGAATACCTCCTGTTTCCCTGGAAAACGGTCAAAGGCAATGTCGAGTTCGGCCCGCTGTTGAAAAAGATACCCAAAAAAGAGTACGAGCGGACCAGTCGCGATCTTATCCATCTGGTGGGCCTGGAGGGCTTTGAAAACCGCTACCCCCACGAATTGTCCGGAGGAATGAAACAGCGGGTCGCTATTGCCCGGGCTCTGGCCAACAAGCCCAACGTCTTGCTGATGGACGAACCGTTCGGAGCTTTAGACGCCTTGACCCGAGAAGGCCTGCAGCTCGAGCTGCAGAATATCTGGGCTCAAGCCCGTTGTACGGTTTTGTTTGTGACCCACAGTATTACAGAAGCAATTTTCCTGGCTGATCGTGTCGTTGTCATGAGCAAACGTCCGGGATGCGTTAAAAAAACCGTCTCTATAGAGCTGGAGCGCCCTCGCACCCGTGATATGTATGCCTCCGATCTATTCCGGGAGTATGAAAGAACCTTGAAGGAAACTGTTTGGCAGGAAATGAAGTAGAAGGGACTTCCAAAGGCTAAAGACCAATGATGACCAAATACCGCAAACTGATTTCTCCGCTTCTGCTTCTGATGATCTGGGAGTGGATTACCCGGCAAGGCTGGATTCCTGCGTGGTTTTTACCTGTTCCCTCCGTGGTGTTTCAAACCCTTTTTGACATGGTGATTTCCGGAGAACTTCTCCACCATGCGGCCATCAGCCTCGGACGGGCAATCAGCGGTTATGCAATGGCCGCTTTGGCGGGTGTCGGCCTGGGGCTGCTGATCGCCTGGTCCAGAATCGTGGAAGATTTTTTCGATCCGTTGATCGAGCTGATCCGCCCCCTTTCCACCTTTGCCCTGATTCCCATTTTCTTTCTATGGTTCGGCATTGGCAATGCGTCTAAAATAATGATTATTTTCAAATCCTGTTTTTTCCCCATTGTCTTGAATACCATTGCCGGCATCAAAGGCGTGGATAAAAAGCTGATTATGGCGGCCCGGTCCCTTGGGGCCGACGGTCGTCAAATGTGGACCCGGGTGTTGCTGCCCTCGGCCATGCCGATGATCATCACCGGCATGCGCATTTCAACGGCCATCGCCATGATGGCCCTTGTGGGCGTCGAAATGCTTTCAAGCGATTCGGGCCTCGGTTTTCTGGTCATTGACGCCCAGCGCACCTTTGACACGGAGCGCGTATTTGCCGGGATTGTTGTGCTCGCCCTTCTGGGGTTCTCTCTTGACCGGTTGGCGCGCAAAATTCAGGCCCGGATTCTGTCCTGGCATCATGAAACATCGCTTGGTGGCACATAATTATGGGCTTTAAGATAATTAATTTGGACTGCGTTATCGGTCGTCGCGGTATTACAATACAGCTTCCTCCCTCTAGCCTTGCCAAATTAATTATCTTAAAGCCCATATTCATAAACAATGAATAACAAAAAAGGAGGCAGACGTTCATGTATTCAAACCGTGGGAAAAAGCTGACCCTGCTTTTGTTGCTGGTCATGATTGTTCTGGTTTCGCCGGTTGCAGCAGAAGAAAATCGGTCTGAGTTGCCGACCGTTAAAATTGTTTACTGGCGCAGCATCGACGATTTACCGCTCTATGTCGGGGTAGAGAAAGGCTTCTTTAAAGACGCCGGCGTCAACGTTACGCTGGAGTTTATAAAGGGTGAGCCCAATGTGCTGGCGGCTGTGTTGCGGGGTGATGTCAGCGGCGGATATATCTCGCTGGCATCCTTGATCAAGCTGGCCGAAAAAAAGGTGCCTGTCAAAGTGGTAATGTGGATGGGCCATGCCCATAAGGGCACCAAATGCGGCATCCATGTGGGCGCCCAGTCGAAATATAAAACCCTGCAGGACCTCAAAGGCATCCGTCTGGCAACCGGCGGAAGCATTAATTCAAAAACCATGCTGCGCCATGCCTTGTCCAAGGGCGGTCTTAGCCTGCAAGACATTCGTCCGTTGTGGGGCGCCACCCCCGACAATCCCATGCAACACGAAGCGGCCCTGAGATCCGGCGGCGTCGACGCGTTTATCGTCTGAGATCCTTTGGCAGCCATGCTGGAATCGCATGGAGCGAGTCGTATCCTGGCGTCATTTCACGACGTTGTACCCAACTGGATTTTTGCCGGGTTATATTTTTCGGACAAGTACCTGGCCAATCACCCGGACAATGTGCAGAAAGTGTTGAATGGTCTGGTAAAATCGTTTGATTTCATTGCCACTCATGAAAAGGAGGCCCGCGCCCTCTTGCCCAAATACACCCGGGTTCAGGAGGAGTTATGCATGATCGCCGCGCTTCGGGAATATTCACCCGTTGAACCCATAAAAAGGATCAATTACCAGAGAGAGCTTATGGTCAAGTACGGTTACATTAAAAGCAAGGTCCCCATCGAGCAAATGATCGATTATCGCTTTGTCCCCAAAGAACTGAGACAACTGGGGCAGTCTGCGGGAGGGATTCAA
>JASFGJ010000344.1:0-5275 GCA_050123815.1 Desulfobacteraceae bacterium | reverse complement strand
GCGCTTTGCCCGCGAGAACAATGCAGACATGGAGCTTATCGGCACAGGCGTGAACTATTTGGATGTATGCCGCAAGGCATCTTCCGACGAATCCTCAGAGGATATAGAGAGCGTTCAAGGGGCAATTAAGCTGATTCATGACGTCTTAAGCGGCTCCTGCGCCAGCTTTACCATGGAGTATCCTTGCCACGCGCCGACCCGACAACGATGGTTTCAAATGGTGGTGCTGCCGTTCAAGGGGGCCAAAGGCGGCGTGGTCATCGCCCACCGGGACATCACCAAAATAAAGCAATCGGAAATCCGCCTCAGACAAGCCAATGAAGAGATCACCCGGCTGAAGAAACGGCTCGAAAAAGAGTGGGTCTATCTGCAGGAAGAGATCAGGGGGGAACACAATTTCGACAATATCGTGGGCCACAGCGATGCGCTCAAGTACGTGCTTTACAGGGTGGCGGAGGTGGCGCCCACCGACGCCCCCGTGCTGATCATGGGGGAGACCGGGACCGGCAAGGAACTCATCGCCCGGGCCATTCACAACGCCAGCACGCGCAGTAATCGTGCCCTGGTCAAAATCAATTGCGCGGCCTTGCCGGCCACTCTTATCGAGAGCGAACTGTTCGGCCACGAAAAAGGCGCTTTTACAGGTGCGGATGCCCCCCGTGCAGGGCGTTTCCAACTGGCCGACGGCGCCACCCTCTTTCTGGACGAGATCAGTGAAATCCCCGTAGAGCTCCAGGCCAAACTGCTCCGCGTGCTGCAGGATGGCGAGTTCGAACCTCTGGGCAGCTCCGAAACCCAGCGTGTTGATGTTCGCATCATCGCGGCATCCAACCGCAATCTCGACGATGAAGTGAAAAACGGCCGCTTCCGAAAAGACCTGCTATACCGCATCAACGTCTTTCCCCTTACCATAGCCCCGCTGAGACATCGAAAAGAGGATATCCCACTGCTGGTGGACTGGTTTGTGAAGAAGCACAACCGCGAGATGGGCAGGACCATCACCTCCGTTCCCGACAGTTTGGTCAAGCATTTACAGGCCTATGACTGGCCCGGAAATGTCCGGGAGCTGGAAAATGTCATCGAACGGGCCATGATCACCTCCAAGAATTCGGTCCTCAAACTCACCGAAAAACTTACCCTGTCCGATCGAGCGAAAACTTGGGACGACAGGAGCCCGAAACTCGCCGATGTTGAAAGGGAGCACATATCCGACATTCTTGAAAAGACCCTTTGGAAGATCGAGGGCAAGCAGGGGGCGGCCCGGGTGCTGGGACTGGCGCCAAGCACCCTCAGGGATCGAATGAAAAAACTGGGCATTCGCCGATCCGGACCCTCTGTATAATGGAAGTTAGTGAAATACGAAATTGATTTCTCTATTTTTGATTTTAGAGAAATGGTTTCGATCTGTCGTGTGGATTGTTTTACAGTCGTTTAACATGAATGTTGCCAGGATAATCGAGTCGATATACGGAAGGGATCTTCCAGCCTTTAACGAAGCTGCTTTTTCGATTATGTTACGGTTCACCGGGATGACGCGAGACGACAGGTCAATATTATCGACCAATGCCTTGCCGACATCAGGTGTTCCGGCACGAAAAGATATATAAAGGAGCTCTCCCAAAGTTAATACAGATACGACAGGCAAGGTGTCGCCGCTATTTAAGTTTTGCCATATTTCAATAATCGGTTGATTTCCCTTGATCATGCCAACGAAAAAACCCGTGTCCAATCCTACCATCGATCAAACTCCCTATCCCGCTTCCAATCAGAAATTGCCTCGCTCAATCGTTTCGATTTGCCGATTGAGCGGGAGGCCTCGATGACTTTTTTTGATGCGGCCGCTCTGTTTTCAGGATGAAAGTATTTTTTTAGAGCCTCTTGAACAATTTTACTCGCAGGCAGGCCTGAGGCCTCTACCATGCCAAGTAAATCATCGTTGAGATAAACACTGATGTTTTTTCCCATAACGTCACCCATACATACGTGGTTTTTTGTAATATAATATATTATAATATACTTGTCAACCAACATGAATATGAAATTACATCACCTCCGAACTCGTGAGAGGACTTTCCGGATTGGGTATCCCGCCAAGTCACGGCATCACGTGGATATCTTTTCCACGGAATACCGTGACAATCACGCCATTCCGTGACACCTTTTTTACCCATCAATGTCGTCTGAACGGATATCAAATCAGATAGTTCAACAATTATGGCCGGTTATCGTTTTTACTCCAAGGCGGTCGCCTGGCCTGTTTTTTGCTCATTCAATTTCTAAAATTTACTGTTCCACAGTTCCACCCAGCTTCGATCTGTCCGCGCTATAACGCTTCCATTGCAAGTTCCACCACGCCTCAGTTCCACCTTGTTCCACAAATACAATCAAACCATGACTTGCGAAGATATCTATCTGAGCAAGGGGGTCATATGATCTTCGTCCTCTATGAAATGGATGTATTGGCGGAAAAGCAAAAGGAGTTTATTCAGGCGGTCCCATTGATCCTCGAAAAAACATCCGCGCAAAGCGGATGCCTGCGCCACAGTTTGTGCCGCGATATTTCGGATGAGAACCGTTTTTTCGTCATCCAGACGTGGAAAGATCAGCCGGAATTGGACGCCCACTGGCGCAGCGATAGATTCGGCGCTTTTTGGGGCACCTTCCATCTGTTGAAACGCCCACCGGTTGTTCAAATCCATGCCGTCTCTTTTACCGCCGGCATGGAGGCGATCGAAGTGGTCAGAGCAAAGGTATCGTCGCCCAATCAAAAAACAAGAGAGACTTAAGCGCACTTATAAAAGACAAGAAACAATAAGAGAGGTTTTTTTCAATAGACAACAAGTAAAAGGAGATTCAAATGAAACGATTACCCCTAATCGCACTGACGGCTTTGGTTGTGATTATATTTGCGGCAATGCCGGCCGCGGGAGCAAAAAAACCCAACATCCTGGTGATTTGGGGAGATGATATCGGACCCCATAACATCAGTGCCTACAACCATGGCATAATGGGCTATCAGACCCCCAATATCGACCGCTTGGCAAGAGAAGGGGCTATGTTTACCCACTACTATGCCCAGCAAAGCTGCACGGCCGGCCGCGCAGCGTTCATCACCGGTCAGCACCCTTTCCGCACGGGTCTGCTCACCATCGGCATGCCGGGATCGGAACACGGCATTCCGGACTGGGCCCCAACATTGGCCGATCTGCTCAAACAAGAGGGGTATGCCACCGCCCAGATGGGTAAAAATCATTTAGGCGACCGGGACAAACACCTGCCCACGGCTCACGGATTCGACGAGTTCTTCGGCAACCTCTACCATCTCAATGCCGAAGAAGAGCCGGAAACCTATTACTACCCAAAAGACCCGGAATTCCATAAAAAGTTCGGGCCGCGCGGTGTCATCAAAAGTAAGGCCGGCGGTAAGATTGAAGATACCGGCCCCATGACCCGCAAACGCATGGAAACTGCCGACGAACAGTTTCTGACTGCCGGTATGGATTTCATTGGCCGCTCAGTGAAGGCCAATAAGCCCTTCTTTCTGTGGTTTAATTCAACCCGCATGCACGTCTGGACAAGGTTAAAAAAGGAAGCCGTGGGTAGAACCGGTATCGGGCTCTATCCCGACGGCATGGTGGAACACGACGACCACGTAGGAATGCTTCTCAACCAACTGGACAAGCTGGGCATAGCAGACGATACCATCGTCATCTACAGCACGGATAACGGCGCGGAAACCATTTCATGGCCGGACGGCGGCATCACACCTTTTCATGGTGAAAAAGGCACCACCTGGGAGGGCGGCTTTCGAGTACCGTGCGTGGTCCGCTGGCCGGGCACCATCAAACCCGGGACCAAAATCGGTGAGATCATGTCACACGAAGACTGGATTCCCACCCTGTTGGCCGCCGTCGGCAGACCGGGCATTGTCGATAAATTAAAAAATGGTTACGTGGCCAATGGAAAAAAATGGAAAGTCCATTTGGACGGCTATGATTTCACCCCGTATTTTAAAGGAAAGTCCAAAAAAGGTCCCCGTGAGGAGATCTTCTACTTTGGCCAAGGCGGCGAACTGAATGCCGTTCGCTGGAATGACTGGAAGGCCCATTTTGCACAGTTGGAAGGCGGCATCAACACCGCGATCCGCCAAACGCCTGCCTGGCCGCTGCTCATCAACCTGAAGGCCGATCCTTACGAGAAGATGTGGGAAGAGTCCGAGATGTATATTCGCTGGTATGCCGACAACATGTGGCTCTTTGTACCGATTCAGGCCAAGGTGCAAAAATTTCTGGGATCGCTCGAAGGGTTTCCATTCCAGCCCGGCTCCAGCTTGAGTGCATCCGGTATCAATTACCGATCGCTCAAAGCAATGAAAATCCTCAAGGAGATGGAGAAGTCTGGTTTTCCTGTGGGGCGTTGATAATTCAAATTTTCTACGACGGCCACCAGCGTCAGATGGCTGTTCGGTATAAACAGTATGAATTTCACTCTTAACAGCGGTCCGCGGGGGCTTGGCTGCGCTTGTAGCTCACGCTTATTCGGACGATCTCTGGACCTCCAACTTATGGAGTATCTCGAGGAGGGTCGGGAGAGCGGCAAGCCCTTTTTTGCCTATGTGGCCTACACCACCGCGCACGTGCCGCTTCAGGCACCCGACTTCCTGATCGACAAGTACTACGAGCACTACCGCAAGCTCGGTTTTGAGGGCCTTCATCGTGCCCGCTTCGAGTCACAAAAGAAACTGGGCATCATCCCGCAGGACGCGCCCTACCCCGAACGCAAGGCGAACCCTCTTCTGAGCGCCTGGTCGAAACTGGATGAACAAGAGCAGCGCCGGCAGGCGCGGTTGATGGCGACCTACTCGGCCATGATGGAGTCCCAGGACCACCACATCGGCCTGATCATCAACTACTTGCGGGAGACCGGAGATCTCGACAACACGCTCATTATCTACACGACGGACAACGGGCCCGAGGGATCAGACTTTAGCGGCGAACTGAGCAGCGCCGCCTTCACCCAGTGGGTGCGCTCCACCTTCAGCCAGGAGTTCGATGACATCGGCAAAGGAAACACCTTGGACCTGCTCGGCACCAACTGGGCTGGCGCCGCCAACGGCAGCTTGCAGTGGTGGAAGTGGTTCATCGGCGAGGGCGGCATCCGCGTGCCGCTGATTGTGGTGCCACCGAAGAACCAGGCCTTCACCAGATCGGGAAAGAAGACCAACGAGTACGCCTACGTCAAGGAACTGCCGATGACCATTCTGGACTATGCCGGT
>JASFGJ010000343.1:0-5282 GCA_050123815.1 Desulfobacteraceae bacterium | reverse complement strand
ACGATCTCTTCAAACTTTTCAGGAATGTGATCTTGTCTGAGTTTTTTCCTGAAAGCATTCCATTGGGCATGTTTGGTTGAGATGAACTCATCAGAAAAGGCAACTATGTTGGCTGGTAAAGAAGTGCCGCGTTGTTCAAGTGTCAACTTGAGGGCTTCAGACAGCTGCCTTCCTTCAAAGCCAAAATGGCGGGAGAGCAACCAGATGTCATGAAAATCCTTCATCCGACTATTCAATTCACGATGTTTCAGCATCGCTTCAAATTTCTCAGCAATCAAACTCTCACGGCTGTAACACAGCAACCGCGGTGAGGGAAATTCCAACATGGAGGGTATTTCAGTTTTTTCAGGCGCGGGATAAACAACATCACCAAATCCGATATCAATTTGCATATTCAGCGACATTGTATCCATTTTTGCAGGGAAGCAGATTCTTACACCCTGATATTCAGCCTCTTCGGCAATCCTCTCAACTGTTATCTGTTCAGCAAAATAAATTAGGCCATCCGGTTCAATCTTAATAGATAATATATCCTCTACAATGGCCGTAAGCTGTGAGATATCATTGTTTGTCCTGCCAAGCAGATCAATGTCAATCGTCGGTCTGATTTCGGGAGCCTGCCAAATACGAAGCATCAGGGCCCCTTTAAGAATAAATCGATTCGCATGGTGAGATAGGGAAAGGCGGTATAGAAATCGTTCCATGGCATAATATTGAACAAGTTCATGAAAAGGGCGGATGTCAGCCCTTGATTTATTTAGCAGCTTTTGCCTAACAGATGCCGCGACATTTTTCACCGGTCTTTTGGTCAAATCGTTGCCTCCAGATAGGGCATCATAATTTTTTTTACGCGACACACCTCGGAAAACATAAGTAGCCTTTCGAGGTCGAATTTTTTTCGTGATTTGTATAGCTTGAGCGCTTCAAGGACAACATCCATTCCAATTTTATTTCTGAATTTGAAGCAGTCGGCAAGGGTCTTTTCCGGGGTGTAGATTTTTACAGTCGCGCCATCAATGACATGCCTTTCGATTCCGACGTTGTATGCTTCATAAGAGTAACGATGGACTTGAATTGGCGGATAGTCGATGGACGGTATTCTTGAGTTTCTTGGTACGGCCATGTAAACTGAGTGTGGAATCTCAGTAGTGATATTGTGATACGACAAGGCGGAAATGAGACAGATGACTGCATTAGGGTACCGGAGGCTTACGGTAACCAGGTCCGGGTTGGATATCGGAGGCAGTTCCTTCAGCCGGTAAACGCCTCTGCTCACTTGCTCGATAATTCTCTTGTCTCTGAGCGCATACAGCATATAGCGCGTAATACCATGTGCGATGGCCTCGCTCATTCGAAGTTGACCACCATTTCTAAGGAATATCTCTATCGGGTCCTTTTTCATTTGAACACAGACAAAATGTTTCCATTTGTTTATAAGTGGATACATTTTGTCTGATTCCAGTTTAATAATCAAGGGAAATATTTGAAATTCATCCTTTTTCCGAGTGGGAAAACCACCCGGGCCATGGGGGTTTGCAGGGTTGCCCTCTGCCTGCTGATGGAACGGTTACTACCAGAGCAGTAATTCAGTAAATATTCGGTAAACCGTTGCAAACCCTTGTGGCTGTTAGGACCAATGTAGGTTCGACTCCCGCCGCCTCCACCATTATATAGTTGATAACCCGTTTCTCCAGGATCTTTCTCCGGGGGATGGAATTGATTTGGATTTCCTGTCACGGATTAAAAGGCCAGCGTGCGTTACATTGGTATGTAATCATATTATCAGACGTTCTGAAATTCCTGGAATATTCTCAAAAAGCCGGGTCAGCCTTTCTCAGACCCAACCACAATATCTGGAGAGTCCAATTTGCAGTTCAGTAGTTGACAACCAATCTTCAAAATGATGGTTATGAACCACTATGGAATGGTCGGTGAAAGGGAGGTCGGTCTGAAATTTTATCCTCGTAATATACCCCTATCATTGACCTCTCCAAACGACGTCACTTTCATTCCTATTGAAGTTGAGTGTATATCTGATGCAGGACCAACCGGTTGCCGTTTTTACTAGGGTTTACTATCACTGAATCGAGAAAAGCGACTGCGGAAAACCCGGGCATAGATGCTGCTACGGTTTCACGAAAGATGCTTTTAAGGCAATCATGAAATGAAGTTTTTTGAATGGAATAGGTGCTCTGACCATGGGTCCAGCTGAAAAAGACTCCAGTCCTCGACCTACTGGACCAGCAGGCAGCCAGTTCGAGACGAAAGTCGGTACGCATTATGCGCTTGCCTTGTTGGCGAACACTGAGCCGCTCGGACTGCCGGGCGCGGTCGTCGATCGGCTTGAGTTTCAGAGAGGCAGCCAGGGCCATCCGCTTGATGACGTCATCGTGCGGGGCGTGGCGCCACAGGGCGAGGTTCGGTGTCTTAAGGTCCAGGTCAAGCGATCGATGGCTTTTACGGAAAAGGACGCCAATTTCCAGTCAGTCGTGGACGGGATCGTCAGGGATAGAGAGATCGAGCCGGATCGACGCTTCGCTGTGGCAATTGAGCGGACGACGGGTGTGATCGGGAATGGCGTGCAGGAAGTGCTGGAACTGGCACAGCAAACGATTGACGCCGCGTCGTTTCTAAAGCTTCTGGAAACGCCTGGTCGCTGCAACAAAGATATGCGGGCGTTCGTGGCCGCATTCAGAGCGCTCCTCGCGGCGAAGGACGAAACGGGGGACGACGTTCTCTATGACATCCTTCGGTCATTTTCGGTGCTGACTTTCGACTATGCACGTCCGAGCTCTATGGCGGAGCATCATGACCGACTGCGTGCGCGGCATTTGGCGTCTGAGAAAAGCGGCGTCGATCTCTATGACTCGTTATTCGGGCTCGTTCTTCGCGCCGACGCCATTGGCGGTGAATTGAACCGCGACGAATTGGTTCGAAAGTTGAATGACCTCGGCGTAAGCGTCGGCGCGGCGCCAGGGCTTGCCGTCGCCCGCCGCCATATCGAAGAACTGAGTCGCCATGCGCTCCAAGACATCGGTATCACGGTTAAGGGCTGCCGGCTCGCGCGGGAAAAGCCCCGGCGCGAATTGGAGAAGCTACTTCAGGCGGCGGAAACACAGAGCGGCGTGGTTGAAATATCGGGACCCAGTGGCGTCGGTAAATCCGGCTTGCTGAGAACCGCTATCGAGGCGCGCGAGGCGGTCTCGCGCATTTTGGTGTTGGCTTCGGACCGGACGCCATCTGGCGGCTGGCCAGCAATGCGCGCCGTTTTTGGCATCGAAGCCGCGGCTGACGAATTACTGAGCGATCTCGCCTGCGACGGCGGCGGCTATCTCTGCATTGACGGCCTCGACCGGTTTCGCGACAGCGCGCAACGAAAGACGGTCATTGACCTCTTGCGGGCGGCGCTGAGTTGTCCAGGCGTGACGGTGCTATTCACCGCGCGGCCTGGATGGGAGGATGAGGGCGCCCTCTGGATTGGCGAAGAGATGTTCGCGCACTTGTCTGCGCGCGGACGCATGATCGTGGAAGGGTTCGACGATGACGAAGCAGAAGCGCTCGCCAAGGCCGCCCCGCAACTCGCACCCCTGCTGAGGCCCGACCACCCGGCGAAACTGCTTGCCCGCAATTTGCTGAAATTGCGGCTGTTGGTCAGCACGCGCCTAAATAAGGCGGAAGCGATCAGCGAGGCTGCGCTGGCGAGAGACTGGCAGGCATCCGGTGCGGCGGGGACGGGCGAGCGAACGAGAGGCGAGATACATTCCCGCAAGCGGGTGCTCAACGCTGTCGCCAACGGCCTCATCGACAATGCTGGGCTTGTCGATGTCTCCGGACAGGACGCGCAGGCTGTTGCAGAATTGATCGCAGACGAGGTACTCGTCGAGATCCATCCGGATCGGGTCCGATTCCGGCATAATCTGTTTACAGACTGGGCGGTCGCCTGCGTTCTATTCGATGATCCTGGCGTGATTGACAGACTGGTGCTGGGGCGCCCCGCCGCCCTTCTGGATGGCGCGCGGATTCGAGCTGGCGGGTGAAAGACCTCTCCGGTTCCTTTGTGCAGCTGCCCCATTTGCCTAAAATGCTCAAAGCGAACTGAAACCATCTGAAATACAGGATTTGGGCGATATCATGCCAAAACCGCTGGAAATTAAAAACAAGGCCAACATTCCACTATCTGTTCGTGTTCTTATTGAACTCGGGGGTTGCGAAAACAGGCCGGATGACGAGACGGTGAAGTCTGTCAATTCGCTACTGAGTGATATCAAGAATGATTTCCGTTTTGGAAAGTAATCTTCAGAATTATGCAGAAGTCACATAAGCATAGTGGACGCCATACTCTGCCCAGGGATTCTAAGCGCAAGCCTCCCCGTGAGCTACCGCAAGAGTTGCTTGGGTGTTTTGAAAATGGCGTGCTGTACTTAGATACACCTAAATGGGAGAAAGATGATGCCAAGGCGCTCGGCGCCAAGTGGGACTGGGAAAATAAGAAATGGTGGATCTCGACCGATATGGACTGGCGCAAGTTTCGCCGTTGGCTGCCCGTCCCCGAGCTGCCGCGGCACGCGCCACCGAAAGGCCTTCCGTCCAAGGTTGCCCGCTACTACTTGAGCCTGCTCGAACAAGCGAACCCCGATAAGATGGGCAACAACAAGTTACGGCTGGACAAGCTCACGTTTGACGAAATCGAGTCGGGCCAGTTGAGGTGTGAGTCAGAGGTTTTGAAGGGCTTTTGGGACGATGCGAAGGCGCTTCAGGACGCGTCGCCCTTTCCGATAGAGGCTGCGGCCATGACGGACGCGGAGGGAGAACAGCAAGCGCCGGAGCCCGCTGCCGGGATTTTCTTGGCGTGCGGTTTTCCGTCCGCCCGCAAGGGCGATGAACGTGGCGTGGTGCTCGTCTTGCCAGCGCTGCTGCAACGAGATGGTCGTCTGGTCGTCGCGCCCGACATGCCGCCTGTAATCAACGATGCCTATTTCGAACCTCAGGATCAGCCCCGGTCACCAATTCTCGGCTCGCTCGAAGATCTCCACGAAACGCAGGCTTCGTTGGATTGGCCCGAGAGAGCCTCCTGGTCGGCTGTTTGGGAGGCGACAAACGAGTTTTTTTCCGCGCTCAACAAATCAAATAGCAGCCTGCGCGACTACGTGACCGGGCGGGGCAAGCCTCTCTCTGTTTGGGCAGTGCCTTACGAGCGCGATGACGCGATGGTGCTGCACCTCAAGGCGCTCTACAACCAACTCACGCTGGATGCCGACGCCAACGCGGCGGCGTTGTATTCG
>JASFGJ010000342.1:0-5291 GCA_050123815.1 Desulfobacteraceae bacterium | reverse complement strand
CAAAAAAGGGGCTTTCTAACAAACTGATATAAAGGGTATTCCGCATAATATAGTCCATTTTGGCATAGTTGTCCAGCTGCTGTCGATGCCGGACGGCTGCACAGCGGGTATTTGGCGATAAAAAGAGAAGCTGAACGAGGCCTTCGCCGATCTATCCTGTGGGTGTGCCATTATGGAGGTGTGACCACAAAGTATTCCAAATTGGAACGTATGAATTTAAGGTTTTGTAATTTTTTGATATTTATTGACGCCATTCCAGAATGGCACACATTTTCTTTTGTTATTCCAACCGGCTTAATCAAACACAATTATACCCTTTTTAAATATAATATGCTGAAATATTAGAGCTTTTTATTTGCTGAGGCAGGTTTGCCATTTTGGCATATGACTTGCTTTGAGTTTTCATGTCATGCTGCGGTGCAGATCCTTGCTCAGCCTTGCATCAAGAGGCAAACAGGTAACGTCAGTATGCCTCCCGAACGACCCGAACAGATGTCGCAGCGCTGGTTGGAGTGAGGCTGGGTACTGCATTGGCTGAAACCTTGGGCCTTGCCCAAGAACCCGAAAAGGATTTTTAAATGTCTGAAAACGAACCAAAAAAAGATGTAGTGGGATCCGTTATGGTGGTTGGCGGCGGTATTGCCGGCATCCAGGCGTCGCTCGATTTGGCGGATTCGGGTTACCTGGTCAAGTTGATTGAAGACCAATCGGCCATCGGCGGCGTCATGGCCCAATTGGACAAGACATTTCCAACCAACGACTGCGCCATGTGTGTCATCTCTCCAAAATTGGTGGAGGCCGGTCGCCATTTGAATATCGATCTGCACACGACAACCGAGGTTGAAAAGATAGAGGGTGAGGCCGGAAATTTCAAAGTGACCCTGCTGGAGCGACCCCGCTACATCCATTTGGACAAATGCACCGCCTGCGGCGAATGCTCCAAGGTGTGCCCCATCGATATGCCCAACCAGTTCGATATGAGCCTGCGCGATCGCAAAGCCGCCTTCAAGCTCTACCCACAGGGCATGCCGAGCGCGTTTGCCATTGACAAACGCGGTACAGCGCCCTGTAAGGCCACTTGTCCGGCGCATGTCAGCATCCAGGGATACATTGCCCTGATCAATGACGGCCGCTACGAAGAGGCCTTGAAATTGTTCAAGCAGGATCATCCCTTTCCCGCAATCTGCGGCCGGGTCTGCCACCACCCGTGTGAGGGTGAATGCACCCGCAACGACGTGGATCAGCCCCTCGCCATTCGCGAACTCCATCGTTTTCTGGCAGACTATGAAAAACAGAGCGGCAAATTTTATATCCCGGATATCGAGGCTGAAAAACGGAACGAAAAGGTCGCCATCATCGGCGCCGGACCGGCCGGTCTCACGGCCGCCTACTACTTGCTGCAGCAGGGGTACGGCGTCACCATCTTCGAAAAACTGGAAGAGCCGGGCGGCATGATGCGCGTCGGCATTCCCGAGTACCGCCTGCCCCGTGATATTTTGGCTGACGAGATCGATGTGATCCGCAAAATGGGCGCCGATATTCAGTGCGGCGTTGCCTTTGGCAAAGATATTACACTGGAGAGCCTCAAGTCGGACGGATACAGCGCCTGTTTCATGGCCATCGGTCTGCATGGCGGCCGCAAGCTTGGCGTCGAAAATGAAGATGCCGCAGGCGTTCTGCAGGGGGTTGATTTTCTGCGCGATGCCGCCCTGGGCAAAGCGGTCGAAATCGGCGACGAGGTCATTGTCGTGGGCGGCGGCAATGTCGCCATCGATGTGGCCTTGACCGCCAAACGCAAAGGCGCCAAGAAGGTCACTCTGATCTGTCTTGAAAAACGTGAAGAGATGCCGGCCTGGGAGCATGAGATCGAGGAAGCCCTTGAGGGCGATATTGAGATCGTCAACTCTTTCGGTCCCAAGTCGTTCTTTATCGACAAGAGCAATAACGTCTCGGGAATCGAATTCAAGACCTGTACGGCCGTGTTTGACGGCGAGGGACGCTTCAATCCCCAATACGATGAAAATGTCTGCCAGCCCTACTTCGGCGATACCGTGATTGTGGCCATCGGACAGAGCACCGATCTTGACGGCATTAGAGAGCAGGGTGTTGCCATCTCGGGTCCCGGCGGTTTGGAAGCCGACCCTGTGACGCTGCAAACGCCGATCGACTGGGTGTTTGCCGGAGGCGACGCCTATTATGGTCCCAAATCCGTTGTGGATGCCGTTGCTTGCGGCAAGGAGGCCGCCGAGTCGATTCACCGTTTTATCAACGGCCAGGATCTCAGCGACGGCCGCGAGAAAAAATGGGAATTTGTCAAACCCGATATCGCCAACGAACCGCTGAAAGAGCGAACCACGGTGCGCTGTCTCGATCCGGAGGCAAGAGAGTGCAACTTTCTGGAAGTCTCTTTCGGCTACAATGAAGAAGAAGCCAGGAACGAAGCCGAGCGCTGCCTGAAATGCGGCATCTGCTCGGAATGTTATCAGTGTGTCGATGCCTGTCTGGCCAAAGCCATCGATCACGACATGCAGCCCAAGCGCAGCGTGGTTGAGGTCGGCTCCGTCATTCTGGCGCCGGGCTTTACTCCGTATGATCCCAGCAAGCACGCCTATTACGCGTACGCCAACCATCCCAACGTGGTCACATCGCTCGAATTCGAACGGGTCCTTTCGGCGTCGGGCCCCTACGAGGGACATCTGGTCCGTCCGTCGGACCACAAGGAGCCTGAAAAAATCGCCTGGCTGCAGTGCATTGGGTCGAGAGACATCAATCAGTGCGACCACGCCTATTGCTCCGGTGTGTGCTGCATGTACGCGGCCAAACAGACCGTTATCGCCAAAGAGCACAGCAACACGGATCTGGATACGGCGGTATTTTTCATGGACATGCGCACCTACGGCAAAGATTTTGAACGCTATTATAATAGGTGCAAAGACGAGCACGGCGTACGCTTTTTGCGATCCCGCGTTCATACCATCGATCCCATCGAAGACGACAACCTGCGATTGCGCTATGTGAGCGAAGACGGCGACATCGTCGAGGAGGTCTTCGATATGGTGGTGCTCTCCATCGGCCTTGCGCCCAACGAGCAGGCCGTTGCGTTGGCAAAGACCGTGGGCGTTGAGCTCAACCAGCACCAGTTTGCCCAGACCAGTGATCTGGCGCCGGTAGCCACCAATAAAGATGGCATTTTTGTTTGCGGCGTTTTCCAGGGGCCCAAGGATATTCCGCAATCGGTGATGGAGGCCTCCGCCGCATCGTCCGCCGCGGCCAAGAATCTGGCTTCGGCCCGTGGTTCGCTCACCCGCACCAAACAGCTTCCGCCTGAGCTGGATGTTTCCGAACAGGAGCCGCGCATCGGCGTTTTTGTGTGCAACTGCGGCATCAACATCGGTGGCGTGGCCGATGTGCCGGCCGTTCGCGAATATGCCAGGACGCTGCCGGGCGTCGTGCATGTGGAAGACAATCTGTTTACCTGCTCTCAGGATACCCAGGACAAGATGAAAGAGGTGATTGCCGAAAACGACATCAACCGTGTGGTGGTGGCCTCGTGTTCGCCGCGCACCCACGAGCCGTTGTTTCAGGAGACGATCCGCGAAGCAGGACTGAACAAGTATCTGTTCGAGATGGCCAATATTCGTGATCAGAACACCTGGGTGCATATGAACAATCCGGAGAAGGCCACGGAAAAAGCCAAAGACCTGGTACGCATGGCGGTTGCCAAAGCGGCCTTTATCGAACCGCTGCATCAGGTGAGTCTGGATGTCCAGCAAGCCGCCCTGATCGTGGGCGGCGGCGTCGCCGGTTTGGAGTCGGCGCTGGGCATCGCAGACCAGGGATTCCAGGCATACCTGGTGGAACGCTCCGGCCAGTTGGGCGGCAATGCCCTTTGGCTGCGGCACACCTGGCAGGGAGAGGCTGTCCGGCCCTATGTTGAGCAGCTGGTCCAACAGGTGAACGACCACCCCAACGTCCGTATCTTTTTAAATACCGAGGTGATTGAAACGGGCGGGATTTTGGGTAATTTTACGACCACCCTGGCCGGTGCGGGCGAAAGCCTGACCACGGTAAATGTGGACCACGGCGTGACCATTCTGGCCACCGGGGGCAAGCAGTACGAGCCCACCGAATTTCTGTACGGCCAACACCCCAATGTGCTGAGTCACAAAGAGTTGGACGAGGCCATGACAGATGGCGATCCGCGTGCTGCCCAGGCCGACAGCGCGGTCTTCATCCAGTGCGTGGGATCCCGCAACGAAGAGTTCCCTTCATGCAGCCGGATCTGCTGTACCCACAGTGTCAAAAGCGCCATCGCCATGAAAAAACAAAAACCGGCCATGGATATCTATATTCTTTACCGCGATATGCGGACGTACGGCTTCCGTGAAGATCTCTATCGTGAGGCGCGGGAACTTGGCGTGATTTTCATTCGCTTTGACATGCAGGCCCAGCCCCAGGTGACCAAAACCGACGACGATCAAATCAGTGTGACGGTCAAAGACCATATTCTGGGCCGCCCCATCGAGATCAATCCGGATCTGTTGATCCTGGCCACCGCCGTTCGGCCCAACGAGAACAAAGACCTGTTTGAGTTGTTCAAAGTACCGGTCAACGGCGAAGGTTTCCTGGTTGAAGCGCACGCCAAGCTGCGACCGGTGGACTTTGGCTCCGAAGGTATCTTCATGGCCGGGCTGGCCCATTATCCCAAATCCATCGACGAGACCATCGCCCAGGCCCAGGCGGCCGTTTCCAGGGCGGCAACCGTGCTCAGCAAGGAGGCGATCTGGGTCGGCGGCGTCACCGCCGAAGTGGATTCGGATAAATGCGCGGTCTGCTGCACCTGTGTCCGCACGTGTCCGTATAACGTGCCCGTGATCGGCCAGGACGGTCATGCCGTCATCGATCCGGCCGGCTGCCAGGGGTGCGGATGTTGTGTTTCCGAGTGTCCGGGCAAAGCCATCACGCTCAAGCACTTTACCGATGAGCAGCTGATTGCCAAAACGGTCGCTTTGTTTACCGAATGCGCATCGTAAGCGTAAAACAATATTGGACAGCTATTTAACGTTGCAGAGTGGAAAGAAACGTGCCAAAAGTTAATGGGCTTCTTTTCTTTCCAGTCGGCTAAAGAAAGGATAGGGATATGACAGCAGCTTTCGAACCTCAAGTTGTCGCCTTTTGCTGCAAGTACTGCGCTTATGCGGCCGGCGACCTGGCCGGGTCCATGCGGTTGAGCTACCCCGCCAATGTGAAAGTCGTTCAGGTGCCTTGTACCGGGCGTGTCGACATCTTGC
>JASFGJ010000341.1:0-5296 GCA_050123815.1 Desulfobacteraceae bacterium | reverse complement strand
CTGCCGAGCAGCAGCATCGTGGTTGGTTCTGGCACAGGAGCAACCGGGGAGCCCTCGGGTCCAAGCTCATCTGCTGCGATTGTTTGTGTCCCACCACCATTGCTGGTCCCATAAGAATATGCCAAGGCAGTACCACAGGTAAACAACAAGACCAAGCCAGCGATTAACAAGACGTTTAGTTTTTTCATGATTTTCTCCTTTTCAATCATCAGCGCAAATGTTTTGGCAAAGTAAATAGGTATCGTTATCTTCGTAATCAGCAAGTCACTGATATCAGATCTTAAATAAGCGTTATCGTAGGCTTTGGATAAAACAACCCCCGCCACTGCTGCCACTACCGCCGGTATCGTTGTCGACGATGGTTAGCACTGTAGCGTTTTGCCCGCCCAAACTGGAACCATTGGACGCATTGGTCAGTGTCATATTGACGGTTTCGTCTGCCTCCGATGAGCTGTCGTCGCTGATGCTAACGCTAAAGGTTTTGTCCGCACTGTCGCCATCGGCCCAGGTCAAGGTGCCGCTGGCTGCCGCATAATCGCTGCCGGCGCTTGCTGTGCCGCCGTTTGTGGCGTACGAAACGCTCACAGCGCCATCGCTGCCGTCGGTTCGAGTAGCCGTAATGGTGGCGGTGCCGCCGGATTCGTCCACGCGGTAGGCCGCAGCGCTGAACTGCAAGACACCCGGCTGTTCATCATCGACAATGGTGAGCGTGGCGGTGCTCTGCGTGCCCAATATGGCGTTTCCGATGACGTTGCTCAGTGCCAGATTGACAGTTTCGTCCGACTCCACCGAGCTGTCGTCGCTGATGGTGACGCTAAAGGTTTTGTCCGCACTGTCGCCATCGGTCCAGGTCAGGGTGCCGTCGGCAGCAGTATAATCGCTGCCGGCGCTTGCCGTGCCGTCGCTGGTGCTATACGACACGCTCACGGCGCCATCGCTGCCGCCGGTCCGCGTAGCCGTGATTGTAGCGCTGCCGCCGGATTCGTCAACACTGAACGTTGCACTCTCGAACTGGATGGTGCCTGCGTTGGTATCGACAATATTGCCCCTGGCGATCAGGGCGTACGGTTGAGGACCTTGCTCGGGAACATTGAACCCACTCACTCGGACCGTATATTCCCCAACAACGGGCGCATCGATGGTGATGCCCACAACGTTGTTTACCCGGTCAAAGGTGTCGCTTGGATTGGCGGAGCGCATATTGGCCCGGATATATGGGGTAATCGAGGATGCCAGCCATGTGCTGCCGTTATAATAGCTGCTTCGGCCGTCGGCTGGCGCCCCGGCATCCACGTAAAGTCCCAAGTTGGCGGTATCCGAATCTTCGATGGCAATATGAAATTCGTCGCTGCCGATATCGATGTTGACCGGGATGGTGATCATGGTCCAGGGCGCAAAAGATAGCGTTTTACGGAAAATCTCATTGCCCGGAGTGGCATCCGGTCGTCCACTGCCGTTGTCCGGATAGACGACGACATCCACGTTGCCGTCCGCACCGCCATTGGCACCACTATTGTAGAAGGCAAAGGTGACGGAATCGAGATAGGTGTCGGCGCCACTGGGTGTGAAGCGCATAGCATGCGAGTAGTTTGAATTATAAGTCGAATACAAATCGTCATCATAACTCATGGTAGTAATGGTTGATTGTTGAGCGGCTTGATCCGGATAGTGCACCGCTGAGGCAGGATCGGTAACCTGCAGATCGAGGTCGTTCACCAGACCGCCCTGGGTATAGGGCGTTCCCGGAAAATCGGTCCATACCAGATTGAGTTTCAGCGGTTCGGAGGCATCGCTGACCTGAATGACATACTCTATAAATTCGCCGGTGGCCAAACCGCTTTTCTCGTCATAATAGAGGATGTTCAACGGTGCGGTCGGGTGGATCGCGTTTCCCAGATTGAGGCGTCCCCATCCTGCCACGCTGCTGGGCACTTGCGGAATCTCCCCGGCATATTGGCCCGGACTGATATCTTCGGCACTGTTGAGCAGGGCCGCCTTGATCAAAGCGGCCGACGGTGTGGCGATCCCTTCGATTTCCATCAGATATTGGCGCATTACCGCTGCGGCGCCCGCGGTCAGCGGGGCGGCCGAGCTGGTACCGCCATTCCACATATAGTATGCATCAAAGGCCCCCCATCCCGCATCAGGATCAGCCGTCTGTGAGGAACGCGTGGAAAGGATATTACTGCCCGGCGCCACCAGATCGGGTTTGGTGCGTCCGTCCAGGGTGGGGCCCCGGGCGCTGATGGCGGCCATACCGTCGTAATTGTCAGAGACGTGGTCACTGGCGATGGGATCGGCCGTAAACCAATATTGCCATATAGTGGTATTGTCTCCCCAGTTCAGATCTAAACCCGCTCCGCTGGGCTGGTAGCCTTCCGAAGCGCCGACGGTCAGACAATTTTTTGCCGTCGCCGGTGAATCTATTCTGAATTGATCGACAACTCCGTCGCCGTCCATATCCATGCCATGGCTGCCGGCCGAAAACACGATTAGATAGTCTTTATGGTCCCACATGTACTGGTCAACATCTTCTGAGGCGGCGGTATAGAGGCTCGCGGTGGGCTCCCCCCAGCTGTTGGTGTGCAAATGCGCGCCGGCCTGCCGGGCCTGTTCAAACAACTCGTTCAGATCGCCTGGAATTCCTGATAAATTACCCGCACTGCTCTCAAGAGCCTGAAAAACCAATCTGGCTTTGGGGGCCAATCCGGCGTAGCTGGTATCCGGAAAATAATCGGCGGACGGATCGCTGCCCGACTCCAGGCCGTTGCCCAGTACGGAGCCGGCCACATGGGTGCCGTGACTGCTGTGTTCATCACTTGCGTCATCACCTGATCGGTCGATGATTTGATCCACCCGACTGCCGCCCTCACCATCTCCAAAATCGCGATGGAGGGTGCCGATTACACCGGTGTCCAAACCCGTGTCGCTAACCGCCACCACTTGATTTTCGCCGTAAAGGCCGTGGGTGTCCCGGGGGATGCGGGCATCGACAATGTCGGTGGACACACTGTTGTTCAGACGCCAATGCGGCGCCTTTTCTATCCATTTGATATCTTCGATGGTGGACAAATCTTCAATGGCGCCGGCAGGTATGGTGACCTGGAGAGTGACCTTGCGGCTGCTTTTATTGATCTTTTCGATGGATCCGCCTATTGCCTGAATGGCTGCTTGATTTGCGCTGATGTCCGATCCGGCAAATAGAATGACCTTTAGTGAAACCGTATTGGTATCCGTATTGCCGCCTTGAACATACAGTTGCTCCAGGGCCCCGTTGCTGAGACGATATTCCGTTTTAAAGGGTCCCACCCAGCGCACATGCGCCAGTGCTCGCACCGCTGTCACTTGACTGCTTTGCATCCGCACGCTGAAGGCAAAGTCAGGCACGTAATCCAGGATTTCCACATCGCTTTGCGCCAAGGCCTTTTTCCAGGCCGATTGAACGGGGCCGTCGAATTGTACAATGTAATATCCGATGCGACGGGGATCTTCTTTGGTCTGGACCAAAGAGAGCGATTTTGAAGTACGATCGGTTGATAGGGGATCGGAGTGGGATCGGCCCAATCGGATCATTAAATCCGTCGGATTGCCAGAGGTGCCGAGCCGCTCTCCTGCAAGCGCATCAGCCAATAATGGCGGACTCACGCAAAACAACAACAGGTAAATGATAGGGTAGCCGACCAGGGCAAGGGTAAATTTTCGAGATGTCATTTTCACTCCTGTTTCCGGGCAAATCAATCTGTTTATCTGATTCGAGATTTCCGGTGAATTTCAGTTGGCAACGAGAGCATACCCTCTTGCATACAAAATTTATTAGTGATGAAGCAATTACCTTGCCAACCATCATTGATATAATGTAACATTCTGTTTTATATAAAAATATGATTTATAAATCACCCGGCGGGAGGGAAGGGTGGGAAGCGGGATTCACACTTGTTTGTGAATATTAATGGCCTAGAGTGGAATAAATATTCACATTGATCATGGAAATCAATTTCCCATCTTTAGCAATTTGCCATCTATGGCAACTTTTTGGGGGTTGATCTGTTTCGGAGAGTCGTCAGCCGTTGGCGCACCTGGTCTGCCCCGGGAAAATTTGGGTCGAGCGCCAACGCCTTTTCCAGGGCGTCAATGGCGCTCGTTTTCTGATTGGTGCGATCATAGGCTAACCCCAAATGATAATGGACGATGGCATGGCCGGGCGCCTCGCTCAAACTTTCTCGAAATTTCTCAATGGCGTGATCATACTGGCCCAGCCTGAAATAGACCCATCCCAATGTGTCGAGTGCTGCGGCCCTATGGGGATGCGCGACACTGGCAAGCTTGGCCAATGTCAAGGCTTCTTCAAGATTGTCGTCCTTTTTTGCCAACAGGTAGGCCAGGTTATTGGCCGCCGGGGCGTAATCGGGGTTGATTTCGAGCGCTCGGCGATACTGGTGTTCCGCAAGGGCATGCTCGGACTGCTGCTCTAAAATTTGACCTTTCATATGGTAAAAAGCGGCGTTGGTTTTGGCCGAATGGCCGGAACGGGCCAATTGGCGGTCGCATTTTTCCAGGGCGATGTCATAGTTCTCTTGCTCTAAATGGACGTTTACCATTTTGTTAAATACTTCGATGAATCGAGGTTTATAGGCCAGGGCGCCGCCCGCAATGTCATCATCACCGGGTCGACCATTGCTATCAATACCAGCGGCCTGATCGAAATAGGTTTCGGCTTGCGATAGCTTTCCCTGAGACACCCACCCATTTGCCAGTCCCCAATAGGCAGGCCGCTGTTGCTGATCGATATCGATAATTTGCTGGAATACCAAAGCCGCTTGATTGAACTGTTTTTCAGCCTGGTGCACGGCAGCCAGCGCATAGAGAGCATCCAGATGATTGGGTTTGTGCGCCAATACCACATTCAGATGGGCGCGAGCTTTATCATATTTTGCGCTATGAAGATCAAAAAGTGCCAGTTTAAACAAACCTGGAATGTTGGAAGGGTCCAACCCAACGACGCTGGAATACTGTTGGTAGGCCAGCTGGTATTTTCCCAATCGAATATATGCCTCCCCCAGTTTGAGGTAAGCGGCGATATATTCAGGGTTGAGCTTGATGACGTTTCTTAATTCAATGACCGCTGCGCCGTACTCTTCTTTTTCAAAATAGGCGACACCCTTTTTAAAGTGACTCGCCATCTTTTCTTCTTCACTTGCGCATCCTGTCCATAAAAAAAGGCAGAGAAGGATACTGCCCACCCGAAGTAAAATATCGCTCATTGTGCGACTCCGTGCTAGGTAAGCCTTAAAGTCCA
>JASFGJ010000340.1:0-5302 GCA_050123815.1 Desulfobacteraceae bacterium | reverse complement strand
CCATGGTGCGCTGATCCTTTATTTTTCCGTTGTAGCGGCGGCCTACCAGCAATTTGGCCTTGAAGGTATCGAACAGCCGCAGTTCCAGTTCCATTTCCTGCCCGGAAAGTTTTACGCCGCCGGTGATCAGCAACTCGGCGCCCACCGTGGTCCAGTTGGGAAAGTTCAGCTTATCCAGTGTAATTCCAGACGTTTGTGGATTATATAAAAAACTGACGCGGTCCAGTATTTTGAAGTAGCCGGTGAACTCGAGCAATTTCTGGACTTTATCGGCCACTGTTGCGGCCTGATCGAGTTCAGCCTGGGTGGAGGTTTGAGCTTGAAACACCGGGACAGCCATCGGGATTTTACGCAGATAGGGTTTGGTCAGGTCAAAATATTTTATTTCAGCCGGACTGACATTTGGGGAGAATAAAATAGCAAGCAACAGGATGCACTTTGCAAACAACACACAGATATTTTTCAAAACCATCATTCAATTATTCCATTTCATCAAAATCATCATATGCAGAATCGCTTGATTCAAATTGTGCGATCGAACCGGAAATGATTTCAAGCCTTGTATAGGTTTTAAGATAATTTAACGAGTGCCCATCCATTTGTTCCCTCTCCCTTGAGGGAGAGGGTCAGGGTGTAAGGCTTTGAAAGCACACCCCCTCACCCAGCCTCTCCCCCTAAAAAAGGGGGAGAGGAGAACGGTATTTATGGATGAGCACTAACGAACACCTTCAGGACCAAATCGAAGGCCCACCTCAATAAATTTCCGACCCAATCCCGGTGGGAAGGCTTTGACAGGGCTTGATTTAACGATGGCCTTGTAAGCCGAGTCATCCAAGTATGAGTTCCCCGAACGGTCCGTAAAAAAAATATCTTCTATACTTCCGTCCGGTAGAACCTTGAAAACGAGGCTGACCACCTGCTTTTTCCCTCCGCTTAGTTGGTCGGCAAAAGCCCAATTCTTATTTACCGCGTAGGCAACCTCCATGCGGTACAAGTCGATCGCTTCCATCTCTTTTCTACTGCCTTGGGTAAATATGCCCGCCTTACCTGGCTTGGTACCCGCATCGGCGGTCTTGCCTTGCGGCCCAGGCTTGCCTTCCTTGGCCACCTTCTCCCGCAATTCTTTAAATTTATCCTGCAGCGGTTTAGGGGTCGCACTCTCCACCTGCCGTTTGATGCGCTCCAGAGCCTTCTGCTTGACCTCTTCCGATTTGAAGGTCTTGTACTTTAACGCCTTTTTGGTCTTTTTACGCTTGGGCGCCACCGACACTTCGGGTTTGGCCTGGCTGGGTTCGGCTACGGAGACCTCTGCGGGCTCCGTTTTTTTGGGTTCCGGCCGAACCGGCGCCTTCTCCATCGCTTCGACCTCCTTTGATTTGGGGGCTGTGCCCATATCCTGCAAATCGACCATCTGCACATCGATGATGGACGGAATATACGACGGTTCGGAGCGCCACTGGGGCGACCAGATAAACAGCGCAAGCAGGATCGCATGCGCCCCCAGCGAGACCGCAAAAGGCCACTTATAGGGCTGCTGGTTCCCGTTGAGAACAAAGGCTTTTGGAAGGGCCGGCATGACGGACGCCACTATTTCCTTCGCGCACGGCGCTGCTGCTCTTCCATGGGGACGGTCACCATCCCGAGCTTTTTAACGCCGGCGCCTTTGATTTCGGCCATTACTAGGGCCACCTTCCCATAGGGGACCTCTTTGTCGGCCTTGAAATAGACCTCGCGATCGGGTTGATTCTCCAGAATCTTGGCCAGTTTTTCTCTCAGAAACGTCGTGTCCACCTCAAAATCGTTGATGTGCACCTTCTGCTCTTTGTCGATGGTCACCACCAGATTCTCTTTCTGAGCGACAAGCGGCTTGGCCGTTGCCTCGGGCAGCGCCACATCCACGCCCTGCATCATCATCGGCGCGGTAACCATGAAGATCACCAACAGCACCAGCATGACATCCACAAATGGCGTCACATTGATATCGGACATCAATCGATCGGAATTGGATTCAATGGCCATAATCAGGATCCTTTGGCGGGGAGTATATCCCGCTCGATAATATTGAGTAAATCGGCGGAGAAACTGATCAAATCGGATTCGATCACTTTTATTTTCTGCATAAAGTGGTTAAAGGCGATGACCGCGGGGATGGCCACGGCCAATCCCGCAGCAGTGGCGATCAACGCCTCGGAGATGCCCGGTGCGACGACCGCCAGGCTGGCCGAGCCGCGCTGCCCGATGCCGGTGAACGAATTCATGATCCCCCACACGGTCCCGAACAGTCCGATAAAGGGGGTGGTGTTGCCGGTGGTGGCCAGAAATGGAACCATCTGGGTCATACGGGTGGTTTCGCTGTTGATGGCCCGGCGCAACGCCCGCTTGACATTGTCACCCCCGGAGATGCGCCCGGTCAGCGAGGGCGCCGCATCCGAGGCCCCGCCCAATCCTGCCGTTCGGCCGCTCTGACTGACTTTTTTCAGCTCCACATATCCGACTCTGAAGATGCGGGCGATGGGACAGCCGGTGAGTTGCTTGGCCTTGGCATAAGCGCTGGCCAGGTCCCTGCTCTTCCAGAAGTACTCGATAAAGCGGTTTGATTCTTTATAAGCCTTTCGGATATATCGCCATTTTATGATGATAATCGCCCAGGAGGTAACGGAAAAAAAGAGCAAGATCAGCAGTACAAACCGCACCATCAGCCCTGCGCTGGAAAGAATTTGGATGATATCGATCTCAGATTGAATCATTGAATCACGCTCCTAAGGTTGTTTGGCCCGTAGCGGTGCACACGTTCTGAAATGATGTGGTTATTTTTAATCCGCATCGTGTCCGGGATATCGATTCGTTTTGGGTGAGTGTTGGTTTATCGCGGTTCTAAGCCCTCAGTTAGGGAATCGTTCCATGCCTGGCAGCACCCCTAACAGACTGGAACGATTAATAAAGTTGATTCGATTGGCGCACTAAGCCTATACAAGCCGGGCACTGATGTCAAGTCAATTGCCCAAGATCCAATCAATATGCAAAAATCTGCGCTGATGAGTTCAGAATGTCAACCAAAAAGTGCTTTTTATGCCGGTTCACATCCATGGGCAACTCTGGTAGGGTAACGGACAGCAAACGACCGCTTCCTACAGGGGCACAGACGCTAAGTTATTTTTTGCATTGCCCGAGACAAAAATCGTGCTCGTGCGCGTGCTCGTAATCGTAATCGAAGATGTTTTATGAGATGTACTACAATGAATGATTGCATGTGTACCAAGCAAGTCAGCAACTTGTTGTACGGATGTTAAAACGCGCCGTCATATGAAAAGGTTTGCTTCACAATAATAGTAGCTTAAGGAGTAAAGATGAAACGCATTGCCGATCTGCTGTTTGAAGCCTGTTTTCTGAAACATCTGCCGCGCAGCGGCTACCAATATCTCGGCACCGGCAACGAGTCGGTTGCTGAACATACCTACAGCGCCACGTTTATCGCTTTTGTGATGGCGCAGCTCGAGCCGAAGGCCGATGCCCATCGGCTCATCTGCATGTGCCTGGTCCACGATTTGCCGGAAACCCGTATCGGCGACTTGAACTATGTCCAGAAGCGCTATCTTGTCAAAGACGAGCCCAAAGCGCTTCAGGATACATTGAAAGACATCCCGTTCGGCGATCGGATCGAGGCGCTGACAACCGAATTCGAAGCCGGTGAGACATTGGAGTCCCAACTCGCTCATGACGCCGATCAGTTGGCGTTGATCATCGATTTAAAGTCGTTGAAAGAGATCGGTTACCAAACGCCCGACACCTGGTTGCCGCATGTCGAAAAACGCCTTAAAACCGGGCTGGGAAAACGTTTGGGAAAGGCGGTGCTGCAGGCTGAACACGACGGTTGGTGGCGCAAACTTTTTTGTTGACAGTAACAATGTTCTCCAATAGGGATCGTACTCTTGGGGACTATCGTTGCTGGATTCGAAATCGCATTCCTATGATGCCGACTCACCTGCCGTTGTAGTTCTGTATATTATGGATACCAACACGGTTTTCACCCGATAGGATTTGAATTGGAAGAACAAGCTGTGCCATCGAGGGGAAAACTGAATATTACCTTTTGGAGGAGCCTATGAATTGGTTAATCGCCACATTGACGTCATCAGTGGGCAAAAAATTGATGATGGCCGTTACGGGACTTTGCTTCTGTGGCTTTCTGGCCGCGCATTTGGGCGGAAACCTGACCATTTTCGGCGGGGGGGAGATGTTCAACAGCTATGCCGAACACCTGCATTCGCTGGGAGTCTTTCTGACGATTGCCGAATGGGGATTGCTGATTATGGCCATCATTCACGTCTTGACCGGCCTGACGCTGTTCTATCAGAACTTCAAGGCACGTCCGGTACGCTATCGCGTCGACAAACGGGCCGGCGGCCGCACCCTCGGCTCCGCCACGATGCCCTACACCGGCATCGCGCTGCTGGTATTCGTGGTGCTGCATCTGATGAATTTCCACTTTGTGGATAAAACCGACACCACGATTTACGACATTGTCAGTCGCGCTTTCGACAGCACACTTTATGTGGCCGGCTATATCGTCGCCATGATCATCGCCGCCATCCATGTCAGCCACGGTTTCTGGAGCGCTTTTCAGACGATCGGCGCCAATCATCCGAAATACATGCCGATAATTCGAACATTGAGCCTTGTGTTCGCGCTTGTGGTTGGCATCGGTTTCGGTATTTTGCCTATCTTTATCTCCATTAGCGCATAGAAAGGACACCCCATGTTGCTAGACGGAAAAGTACCCGCAGGGTCCATAGCGGAAAAATGGGAGCGGCATCGGTTTGAATTGAAACTGGTCAATCCCGCCAACAAACGCAAATTTGATATCATCGTCGTCGGCACCGGACTTGGCGGCGGCGCAGCGGCCGCCACCATGGCCGAGCTGGGTTACAACGTCAAGGCGTTCTGTTTTCAGGACAGTGCCCGACGCGCC
Organism: Desulfobacteraceae bacterium; assembly: GCA_050123815.1. Classification (GTDB taxonomy): domain Bacteria; phylum Desulfobacterota; class Desulfobacteria; order Desulfobacterales; family Desulfosarcinaceae; genus JARRKU01. Next base: position 333 of record JASFGJ010000340.1, on the reverse strand, counting down.
CACAGCATTGCCGCCCAGGGCGGCATCAATGCCGCAAAAAACTATCCCAACGACGGCGACAGCATCTATCGCCTGTTTTACGATACGGTCAAAGGCGGCGATTTCAGGGCTCGCGAAGCCAATGTCCATCGCCTGGCAGAGTGCAGCAACCTGATCATCGATCATTGCGTGGCTCAGGGCATTCCCTTTGCCCGCGACTATGGCGGGCTGCTGGCCAACCGCTCCTTTGGCGGCGCCCAGGTGTCGCGAACATTCTACGCGCGCGGCCAAACAGGCCAGCAATTGCTGCTGGGGGCCTACAGTTCGCTGAGCCGGCAGATTGCCGACGGCAAC
>JASFGJ010000339.1:0-5320 GCA_050123815.1 Desulfobacteraceae bacterium | reverse complement strand
ATGATGATTTTCATTGTGATCCTTTATCTGCTTATGCCATGCCCGACAGCCGCTCAGCCGCTTACCATCATCACCGATCCTTATCCGCCGCTGGGATACGTCCATAAAGACGGAGAGATCGTCGGATTCACGGTGGATGTCATTAAATTGCTACTCAAGCGTACTGGAATTGAAGGAAAATTTGAGATGTACCCCTGGGCGCGGGCCTACGAAATGGCCCAGAAGGAAAAAGACATTCTCATCTACCAGCTGACGTATACAAAAGAAAGAGACCGCCTGTTTCAGCTTGTCGGACCTGTGTTGTCTGTTCGGTATTACTTTTTCAAATTGAAGGAGCGAAAAGATGTTGTGGTGAAAAATCTCGCAGATGCGAAAAAATTCCTTGTGGGGACCGTCAGGGACTATTTTGCTCACAGATATCTTCTGGAAAACGGCTTCGAGGAAGGAAAGAATCTTGAAGTCACCCATGATGACAATATTAATCTTAAGAAACTTGCAGATCGAAGAATCGACCTGATGATTCTGATAGAAATTGTTTTTTCTTATCGCGCAAGAGAGTTGGGCTACAACAGAGATGACTTTGAGAAAACTTTTTTAATTCATTCCGAAGATGCATATATTGGCTTTAGCAGGCAGACATCGAAAATTACGGTGTCACGGATTGCAAAGGCACTGGAGGCCGCCAAGAAGGACGGCAGCTATTACCGCATCCTGGAAAGATACGGAGTCTCCAGGCCGGTGGAGGGGAAAAAACCGAAGTGAAGCCCCATTCAATCACACGGCGTCTTGTTTTGAGCCTTGTCATAACGGTCATTCTGGTATCGGTGACGGTAATTATGTCGCTATATTTCGTCATGGTCAGTGGGCAAGTCAAAGATTTGTTCGACAAGGCCGAGCAATACCGGGCCGATCTTGTCGGCAGCCTGGAACTCCCGTTATGGAATTATGATCACGATACCGTCAAGGCCATCGGCAAAACATTTTCCCAAAATGATATGGTTGTGAAACTGATGATCATAAACCATTCCGGCGTCACCATTTACAGCATGGAGAAGGATCACCATGCAGATCTGATAAGTCGTACGGGCAGGATTTACCATCGTGGCAAATATCTGGGGGAAATTGAGTTTTCACTGACGAAACAACTTATTGAGAAAGCCGGCCGCGAATTGTTGTTTTTCCATGCCATCGTTATGATTTTCGTCCTGGCCTCTCTTTTGGTTGCGGCGAGGGTTTTGGTGCGCAGATTTTTAAAAAAACCGCTGAACGATCTCGACGGCATCGTGCGCGGCTATGCGGAAGGAAATTACGATTCAAAAGCTGCCGAATTGCCCTATTCCGAGTTCCGGTCATTCGGAAATGTGCTTGCTCAAATGGCTCAAGCGATCAAGGAACATCGGACCCATCTGGAAGAACTTGTAGATAAGCGGACCGCGGAACTGGTCGTCGCCAAAGAGCGGGCCGAGGCGTCCAACCGGGCGAAAAGCGTTTTTCTGGCCAACATGAGTCACGAGCTGCGCACGCCCCTGAACGCCATCCTGGGCTACTGCCAATTGATGCAGAGAGACTTCTCGTTGCTCCCCGAACAACACGAATACCTCGACACCATCAATCGCAGCGGTGAACACCTTCTGGCACTGATCAACGACGTGCTTCAGATATCGAAAATCGAGGCCGGCCGGACCACGGTTGAACGCACCACGTTCGACCTTCGCGCGATGCTTCGCCACATTGAAAAGATGTTCGACTCCAGCATGGAGGCCAAGGGGCTGCGGTTCGAGGTCATCGGAATCGACGATCTGCCGCAGTATGCGGCAACCGACGAAAACAAGCTGCGCCAGGTGCTGGTCAATCTTTTGGGCAATGCGGTCAAATTTACCGAACACGGCGGCGTCGCCATGCAGGTAGCTGCTGAAGACGGGGCGGCCGACCGCATGCGCCTCAAGGTCGAGGTGGCGGACACCGGCGTCGGCATTGCCGAGGATGAACTGGACAAGGTGTTTGCCTATTTTGAGCAAACCGCCAGCGGCCGAGCCAAAAAAAGCGGCACCGGGCTGGGCCTGGCCCTGAGCCGGGATTATGCCCGCATGATGAGCGGCGACATCACGGTTGCCAGCAAGGAGGGCAACGGCAGCACCTTCTATTTGAATATGGAGATCGGCAAGGGCCGCGCGTCGGATATCGAGGAGAGGATACCGGAGCGGCATGTGATTGGTCTGGAGCCGGGGCAAGATGTTCCCCGTGTCCTGGTGGCCGAAGATAACGAGATCAGCCGGTCGTTGCTGGTGAAAATTCTTAAAACTGTGGGACTCGATGTGCAAGAAGCGGTCAACGGCAAACAGGCGGTGGAGATGTTCCACAAGTGGCGGCCGGATTTTATCTGGATGGACGTGCGCATGCCGGTGATGGACGGTTTGGAAGCCACCCGGCGCATCAAGCAGACCGAGGCGGGTCAGTCAATCCCCATTGCGGCGCTCACGGCCCATGCCCTGGAGGAGGAAAAAGAGGTCATCCTGGCGGCGGGCTGCGATGATTTCGTACGCAAGCCCTTCCATGTACAGCAGATCCTGGAGGTCATGGCGGCGCACCTTGGCATTCGATACGTGTATGAAGAGGCGCTTGAACGGCCGGGACCGGTCGAACCCGATGTGGATTTGCACCCGGAGCAGTTGGCTGCATTGCCGGAAGAGTTACTCGGTCAATTATATCAAGCCGTTGTGGAATTGGACGAGGACCGTATTTTGGTGTTGATCGAAAAGATCGAAACCATCGATGGGCACCTGGCGGCGGGATTGGATACCTTTGTCAGAAAACTCGCATTAAGTCCGCTGCTGGACATGCTGGAAAAAATCGTCCAGCGCCAACAAGAATAGGCAGTAATTCTCGGCAAACATGAATCAATATGACATACTCATTGTCGATGACAGTACGGACAACCTGAAAATATTGAGCCGGATGCTCAAAGAACGGGGTTATCGGGTACGGCCGGCCGCCAACGGCCGCCACGCCTTAAAATCCGTAGCGGCCAGCCTGCCGGACCTGATCCTGCTGGATGTCAAAATGCCGGTCATGGACGGTTACGAGGTCTGTCGCCGTCTCAAGTCCGATCAACACAGCCGCAATGTTCCGGTCATTTTCATCAGTGCGCTTGGCGAGACAGCCCAAAAAGTCGAAGGATTCGAGGCAGGTGGGGTAGACTTCATTACCAAGCCGTTTGAAACCGAAGAGGTGCTGGCACGGGTTGAAATCCACCTGCGACTGCATGAACTGACCGAACGCATGAAACAAAAGGTGCGTGAGCAAACCGACGAGCTGACCAGAACCAATCAACAGCTCCGGCAGGAAATCGAAGAGCGCCGGCGTGCCGAACAAGAGCTAAAAAAACACCGCGAACATTTAGAAGAATTGGTCCGGGGGCGCACGGCGCAACTGGAAGCGGCAAGCAAGGAGATGCATGGCTTTACCTACACGGTCTCCCATGATCTGAGGGCGCCGCTGCGGCATATCGATGGTTACATCGAACTGCTTCAAAACAAGACGGGAACGGTATTCGATGAGCGGGGACGGCATTGCATGACCGCCATTTCAGAGGCGGCCCAGAAAATGGGACTGCTGATCGATGATCTGCTCTCCTTTTCCCGGATGGGCCGCCATACCCCATCGTTTCAGAAAGTGGCGCTGCAAGAGCTGGTGCACGACATCCTGGGTGAATTAGAGCCGGATACCGCCGGGCGACAGATCGATTGGCGCATCGGCGATTTGCCGGTGGTCAGCGCCGATGAGGCCATGCTGCGGACCGTCCTGGTGAACCTGATCTCCAATGCGTTGAAATTCACCCGGACCCGGCAAGAGGCCAAAATCGAAATCGGGTCGCTGCCCGGCAAGGATTCCGACGTCGTCATTTTTGTACGCGACAACGGCGTGGGGTTCGACACGGCCTATGCCGACAAGCTGTTCGGCGTGTTTCAGCGACTGCACCACGCCGATGAGTTCGAAGGCACCGGCATCGGGCTGGCCAGCGTGCGCCGCATCATTGCCCGGCACGGCGGCCGGGTCTGGGCCGAAGGCAAGCCGGACCAAGGCGCGACGTTTTACTTTTCCCTACCACAACCATGACAAGGAGGTGTCGATGGAAGTCTTGAAGCGAATCCTGTTGGTCGAGGACGACCCCAAGGATGTGGAGCTGACCCTGGCGGCGCTGGCCGAACACAAGCTGGGCAATGAGGTCGCCGTGGCCCGGGACGGGGTGGAAGCGCTGGATTATCTGCATCGGCGGGGAGCGTTTGAAAAGCGACCGGTCGGCAATCCGGTGGTGATCCTGCTGGACCTGAAGATGCCCCGCATGGACGGGGTGCATGTCTTGCAGCAGATCAAGGCGGATGAAAAGCTGCGCCTGATTCCGGTTGTCATTCTGACTTCGTCGCGCGAATCGCAGGATCTGGAAACGTGCTACCAGCTCGGTATAAACGCCTACGTGGTCAAGCCGGTCCGCTTCCTCGATTTCGTGGAGGGTGTCAAGCAAACCGGGGTGTTCTGGGCGCTGATCAACCAGCCGCCGCCGGACCCTGTGCCAGGTGAAGGGGAGTGATCCGTTAACATCGATATAAACAGGGAGACATCGAATGATGTGGGGAATGAAAAAATCGGCGTCCTCCGCGATACTGATAGGCGTTTTTCTGCTGGTGATGGTGCCGGCGGCCTGTGATAATGGAAAAAGCAGAACCCTTACTGTGGGTGTTCTCAACGTTACGCGAAATTTGGATGAATCCCTGGCGGGTTTCAAAGCGGGCATGACGGAGTTGGGATACACCGAGGGGAAAAATATCCGCTATCTCTATGACGGGCCCACCAAGGAGATAAACAAACTCTCGGCGGCGGCCCGGAACCTGTTGGCGGCCAAGGCCGATATGATTTTAACCATCACCACCCCCGCCACCCTGGCGGTAAAAGAGGCGACGGCCGGCAGCGGGCTGCCGGTGGTTTTCGCCATCGTGACCGACCCGGTGGGGGCCGGTATCGTCCAAAGCATGCGACAGCCGGGCGGCAACATCACCGGCGTCACTTTCGGTCCTCAGGAAGCGCGGCGTCTCGAGTGGCTGGTACGCATAGCGCCTGACATCAGGCGGATCTATGCGCCGTTCAACCCAAAGGATAAAAGCCCTGTCCTGGCCTTGAAGATGGTGCGAAACGCAGCGGCCAAACTGGGTGTCGAGCTGATAACCCGTGAGGCCCACGATCCTGAAACGCTCGAAGATGCCGTCTTGAACATACCCGCCGAAGCCGATGCGGTCTTTCTCCTTCCGGATAGTTATATATCAAC
>JASFGJ010000338.1:0-5345 GCA_050123815.1 Desulfobacteraceae bacterium | reverse complement strand
AATGGGATAGCGCTCGACCAAGATTGAATCTCTGGAGTTCTGTCAGATAAAGAATGATAAAATTCGGCACGCTTTCAGTCAAGCAAATAGAATCCTGCCCCAACCCCTCAACCGGGTTAGCGACAACCGATATTTCCTTCGAAAACCGTGTCATTCAGATAAAATATTGAATATCAACAGGTTATATTTTAATGCGTTGAATTCGTGATCCAATCTGTTCGGAATTCTAACACTGTTCGAAATCATGACAATATTCGGATTGATTGGAGAGACCTATTTTCAAACAATCTCATCCATTAAATCAATCCCAATTGTTCGAAATTCGAACGCTTGCATGCTTCTTTTGCATCCACCTGCTCTTTTGAAGGGATGGGTTCGCCATTCAACAGTCTATCCATCTTGAATAGTTCAGATCCATAGAAGTTATTATCTGCTTAAAATAACAACATGTTATAGCAGAATGACTATTTAATCGACCGCATCGATTATCGGAATGGCATGCCGCCTGCTATAGCCACTCTTAGAAGTGGCTTCAAATTATATACAGAAATCCATCATGATGGTTCGATATTTTTAACCGAGAGGAGGACTGAGAATTGAGCTTAAACGTGACAATGCCGAAAATGGGCATGACGATGAAAGTGGGCAAAGTCTCGAAGTGGTATAAAAATGAAGGTGATTCCGTTGAGAAAGGAGAGACGTTATTCGAAGTCGAAACGGAAAAAATCACCAACAAGATCGAAGCACCGGACAGCGGCCTTTTGTTTCAGGTTGTGGTGCCTGCCGGTGAGACCGTGCCGGTGGGAACGATATTGGCCGTTATTTCTCAAAATGGGGAGCAACCGCCACGGATTGAGGGCATCCAGTTGGGTGACGTGGAAGAAATGCAAGGGGCGGCGGCAACTCCGCAGACTGCGGAAGCAACACCCGAACCGCAGGAAAAAAAGCGCGTTCTTTCCACGCCTTCGGCGCGTCGGCTGGCAAAAGAGCTGGGGGTGGATCTATCGTTGGTAACGGGCAGCGGACCGAAAGGAAAGATTAAAGAGGCGGATGTGCGCACGTTCCATGAGCAGGGGCCGCCCGCACCCAAAATCACTCCTTTGGCCGCCGAGATTGCCAGACAAGAAGGCCTGGACATCTCAACCATCACCGGAACCGGTGAAAATGGCAAAATCACAAAGGAAGATGTCCGGCATGCCCTTGCGGCATCCAAGGCCGCTCCGGAAACGCAGCCGACCGAAGCCAGGACAATCCCGTTTGAAGGAATGCGCAAAGCCATAGCGGACAATATGCATGCCAGCTTGCAGAACGCCGCCCAACTCACCACTTTCACCGAAGTGGACGTCACCGAAATGGTGCGTTTCCGGGATGTGATGAGGGCGGAATTCGCAGGGGATGATTCCGTAAAGATTTCTTACAATGACATCATCGTCATGGCAACCGCCCGCGCATTGATGCGCCACCCCATCATGAATTCCACCCTGGTTGGAGAAGAAATCCTGCTCCATGAGACCGTTCATATGGGCATTGCCGTGGCCCTGCCCGAAGGGCTTATTGTGCCGAAACTGCGTAACGCTGAAAAAAAATCACTCCTCGAAATCGCCAAAGAGGTCAGGGAGCTGGCCCAAAAGGCACGGGAAGGCGCCCTGGCGGTGGAAGAGGTCACCGACGGCACATTCACCATCAGCAATGTCAGCATGCTCGACATGGATGGCTTCACACCGGTTCTCAATCCACCGGAGACCGGAATTCTAGGCGTCGGCCGCGTCATCGAAAAGCCGGCCGTATTTAATGGCGAAATCGCCGTGCGGCACATGATGACCCTCAGTCTCACCTTTGATCACAGAGTCGTTGACGGTGCGCCGGCCATGACCTTTTTGAAGGATCTTGCACGCTACCTGAGGCAGCCCATGCTGATTCTGGCCTAATCGCTGAGATGGATCATCGCGATCACAAGATCTCACAAGTGACGTAAACCACTAACGACTATTCAATGAGGTGATTGGATGTACGATGTAATGATTATCGGCGGCGGCTCGGGGGGCTATGCAGCTGCAATACGCGCCGCACAATTGGGGGCAAACGTAGTACTGGCCGAACGTGCCGAAACAGGCGGCACGTGTGTAAACAGGGGATGCATTCCAAGCAAGGTCTGGCAAAGGGCCGGAGATTTGCTTGAGCGGATCAAGCGAGGGAAAGAGTTCGGCATTGATTCTCCTGTTGGAGAAATCGATCTCAACGTGCTTGTGGAAAGAAAAAATGGTGTATCGGACGAAATCCGCAAGGGCATGGAAGCGCTTCTGCAAAACAACGGCGTCGAGGTTGTCAAAGGGCACGCCGTTTTAAAAGGTCCGCAAGAAGTTGAGGTGGACGGCCGCAAGATTGAAACCAAAAAAGTCATTGTCGCCACGGGAAGTTCTTTGATCGCACCGGAGGTGCCCGGATTAAAGAAAGCCGTGATGACCACCGACGACGTGTTGGAGATGACCGCTGTGCCGGAGTCGATCCTGATTTGCGGGGCCGGCTATATCGAAGTGGAGATGGCCTTTTTGCTCAATATATTCGGCTGCAAGGTCCATATGGCTATCGAGTCGGCAAGGGTTTTACCCCGGGAAGATTCGGACACAAGCCAGAGGATATCACAGGCGTTGCGAGAAAACGGTGTGGAAATTATTCCGCGTGCAACCCTTGCATCCGTCAAGACCACCAAGACCGGAACAACCTGCAAACTCGCCGGCCCCAAGGAGCGCAGCGTCAAGGTCGAAAAAGTGCTGGTTTCGCAAAGGGTGCCCAATACATCCAAGCTGGGATTGAAAGCTATCGGCGTGGCCTTGAATGACGACAAGGGCATTCGGGTAAACGACCGGCTGGAGACATCCGTTCAAGGGATCTATGCCATCGGCGATGCCACCGGCGGGACAATGCTCAGCCACGCGGCTTCGTCCATGGCGGTTTTTGCCGCGGAAAATGCCATGGGAGCCGACAATGCGTATCGATTCGATCTTATTCCCCGGTGCTTGTGGACGCAGCCGGAGATGGGGTCGGTTGGGCTGTCGGAAGAGGATGCGGAGAAAAAGGGATTCGATGTGGAAACCGGCGTCTTCCCCTATGCCATCAACGGAATGGCCATGTCCCGCAATCAGGTCGACGGCGCCGTCAAAATCGTTTCGGATTCCCAATATGGTGAAATTCTGGGCGTGCATATTGTCGGTTCCAATGCCACCGAAATCATCGGCGAGGCGGTGACGGCCATTCAACTTGAGGCCACGGTTCAGGAACTTGCCCGCGGCATCAGGGTTCATCCGACGTTTTCGGAAGCCGTGGTCGATGCGGCCCGCGACGCCGGCAATTGGGCGTTGTATTTGCCAAGGGGTTAAGGGACGTGGAAAAGTCCGCATTGAAAGCGATTCAAATCATCGAATGGGGAAGGCTTGACTACGCAACGGCGCTTGCCCGTCAGCGGCAAATGGTCGATCTGCGGATAACGGATCAAAACCCGGACCGCCTGTTGCTGGTCGAGCACCCACCGGTGGTGACCATCGGCCGCAGCGGAAGCCTGAGCGACCTGCATGTTTCAAAAACGGCCCTTGCGAAAAGGGGCGTCGCGCTGCAGCAGGTGGAAAGGGGCGGCCGGGCCACTTTTCACGGCCCGGGGCAACTGGTTGCGTATCCCATCGTAAAGGTCACCGATAGAGATCTGCACGCCTTTTTGAAGCGCTTGATCGATACTGCGGCGGATGTGCTGCGAAGTTACGGATTGGATCCCGAATATCGAGAGGGACAGCCGGGCGTGTGGGTCAACGGCGCCAAGATTGCCAGTGTGGGGCTGGCGGTGCGCAAATGGGTGACCTACCATGGGATCGCCTTGAACGTTTCCACCGACCCCGGCTGGTACGACATGATCATTCCCTGCGGCCGTCCGGGAGAGAAAATAACTTCCATGGAAAATGAGATGGGAAGATCCGTGGAAATGTCAGAAGTAAAAAAGCGTTTTGTTGCCCACTTTTTATCCCGGTACGCTTATAAAGCCCCTGAAGCATCAGAAATCAAGGCGGGAAGAGACCCAAAATGGCTTGTTCTGCCCGCAACAGACCTCAACGCCGTGGATCGCATGGCAAAACGGCTTGCCGGACTGCAACTGGCCACCGTCTGCCAGAGCGCCCACTGTCCCAACCTAAATGAATGTTTCGCCAAAGGAACCGCCACTTTCATGATCATGGGAACGCGCTGCACCCGCAGGTGCCGGTTTTGTGCAGTGGACAAGGGCTCACCCGCCCCTCTGGATGCCGACGAACCCCGGCGAATCGCCATGGCGGTGCGCCGTATGGGCGTAAAGCACGCCGTGGTCACCTCCGTCACCCGGGACGATTTGCCCGACGGCGGGGCCGGACATTTTGTTCAAACGATCCGACACATCCATCAACACTGTCCCGGTGTCTCTGTGGAAGTATTGGTGCCGGACTTTGGGGGAGCCGTTTCGGCCTTCGATGCTGTATGCGGAGCCGGTCCGGAAATATTCAACCACAATATCGAAACCGTGCCGCGGTTGTACGCCAAAATCCGCCCGAGGGCCGATTACCGGCGCTCACTGGGCATTCTGTCGTACGCTGCATCCCGGGGCGTCGTCACCAAATCCGGACTGATGCTGGGCCTCGGGGAAACGCAAAACGAGATCAAAAAAGTCATTGGTGATTTGAAAAAGGCGGGCTGCATGCTGCTGACCATAGGGCAGTATTTGGCGCCGTCCAAAGACCATGCGCCGGTGGCGCGTTATGTTCCGCCGGAAGAATTTGAAATGTGGGCCGACACCGCCCGCGACATGGGATTTGCATCCGTGGCCTCCGGCCCGTTGGTAAGAAGTTCATATCGTGCCGGCGAGATGAAGGATGCGGGCCATAGAAGTGGTTTTGAAACCACTTCCAGGGACTATAGCATTGATTCAATCAGAAAGGCAGGCTGATGGAAACCAAGCGCTTTATCGTTGAAATAGGCACTGGGGCGGACCTGCACGGGGAGGATGTCACCAAGGCGGCTTGCCGGGCGGTAAAAGACGCCATTTCCTGAAACGTTTATCAACATGAAAAAAGGAGGAAGATAATGGACCTGACCAATGAGCTATTGATTAAGATGTATACCATCATGGTCAAAATTCGAACCTTTGAAAACCGGGTCGCCGAGCTTTTCGCAGACGGCAAAATCCCCGGCTTTGTCCACCTGTATGTGGGAGAGGAGGCCGTTGCCACCGGTGTTTGCGTCAATTTAACCGACAAGGATTATATCACCAGCACCCACCGCGGCCACGGCCATCTGATCGCCAAGGGAGGAGACATCAAACTGATGATGGC
>JASFGJ010000337.1:0-5351 GCA_050123815.1 Desulfobacteraceae bacterium | reverse complement strand
CTACTCCATCATGATTTTGACCCTGCCCATCATTTTCCCGATCATCCAGGCCCTGGAATTCGATCCCATCTGGTTCGGTGTGATCATGGTCATCGTGCTGGAGATCGGATTGATCACCCCCCCCATCGGGCTCAATGTCTTCGTGCTCAAGGGAGCCGCCCCCCACATTAAGGTGGAAACCATCTTCAAAGGGATCTGGCCGTTTTTTATTGCGGCGGTTCTGGCGATGGTGCTCATCGCCCTTTTCCCGCAGATCGCGCTGTTTATCCCTTCGCATATGTAGCGTTCTATCAAGAAACAGTTATTGGATGTCTGCCAATACTGTCAGAAAAGCTGACAAATGGTTTATGTTGCCGAATCGATACAGTTTCTTCCTGTAGACGATGGCTATCGCCGGTTGTTCAGTGTCAGATTTTCGGGCAGACGTCATGAAATCCATTCGAACCACAACCTCCCGCTTAGATGCCTGAAAGCTTGAATGTATGGGGTGTTTTGGCGGCTGTGAGGATGCTGGCACAGTCGTTGCTCTTAATTTCAGGCAGTATTTCAGTTCACAAAAAAAGTTATCAAATACTCTCAATGTTTTGAACTTCTAGTTCCCTTATCTCTCGAATCGTCAGAACCAAAAAAAGGAGCATGCCAATGAATCTACGATTGCGAATTCACACCACCCTTTTGGCTGTTTACGTGTGTTTGTGTTTACCACTACTTCTATCTGTCGGTATCTTTCTGAACGCTGCATCGGCCAGTACCGCCTTTGTGGTCGACCCGGCGCTCTCTTCTAGAATGAAATTACAAAACGGAGAAGCCCTGGATACGACCTCCCGGCCGGCAGTAAATCGTCCGTTAAAATCGATGGCCCGGGAAACTACGGCCCGTGTGGTCGGGCCGACACAAGACCGCCTATCCGCCATTCAAACCAAAATGGAACCGGATGGAGGCCCCCAGAATCAAGTTAGCGCTGCCCAGCGGCAAAACCTCATGCGTCTCATCGACACCGCTGTGGATCCCCAGGCGGTTCGGGCGGTTTTTGATCCGAAAAACGGCACCCCCACTCTGTTGAAAGTCAAAGCGTTCGCAAAAAGCGACCGTCGGGGTCTCAAATCATCCGAATCACCCTCGGCCGAAGCGGTTGCCCGCCAGTTTTTGCGTACCCACAGCCGGTTGCTCAAATTGAATGATCCGGATGGTGAACTGACGCTGGCTGATGCCTGGTCCGACGCCCAAGGGGGCAGCCATTACAGGTATCAGCAAATGATCAACAACATCCCGATCTACGGCAAACAACTCCTGGTGCACGTGGATGGCAGCGACAGCGTCTACTTGGCGAACGGAAGATTTGAGCCCACGCCTCAATCGCTTTCAACCGATCCGGCCATCGAACCGTCGGACGCCCTGGAGGCAGTGCGGACACATCTGGGCCTGCCGGATCTGGCAGCCGAGGCCACTGAACTGGTGGTCTTCCGCAAACCGGACGGCGGGATGGTTCTGGCATATGAAGTGTCGGTAGCCCCCTCCCTCAGCGAAGGGTGGACCTATTTTATCGACGCAGCAAATGCCGATGTTGTGCATCGTATGAGCCGAATTCACATGGAAATCGCCAACGCCAGCGGGGTGGACTTGAACGGTGTGAATCAAAGTTTCAATGCCTGGCATCAGGGAGGCGACTACTATCTCATTGATCCCGGCATGCCCGAGACGAATTACCCCGATAAAGACTACGTATCCGAAATTCAGAGTCCAGGCCATACCTATGTTATCACAGCCAACAACGGCGATGGTTCATCCCTGTACCATATCACCAGCGGTTCCACGAACAGCGGGTGGGATGCGGCCGGCGTCAGCCTCATGGCCCATATCACAACGACGCACAATTATTATAAAAACACCTTCGGGCGCAATGGTCTGGATGACAAAAATCACAATTACAATGCGGTGGTGCACCTTGGCCAGAACTATGCCAATGCGTTCTGGAACGGCACCTATATCGTTTTCGGAGACGGCGACAACCAGACCTTTTCCAATCTGGCCGCCAGCCTGGATGTTACGGCCCATGAACTTCAGCACGGTATCACCAGTTTCACTGCCAATCTTAAATACGAAAACCAGAGTGGTGCCCTCAACGAGGCCTATTCCGATGTGTTCGCCTGTATGGTGGACGATAAAAACTGGACCGTCGGCGAAGACTGCACCATTGCCGACCCGGGGCACTTGCGCAACCTGGCCGATCCGAAAGATGGGCTTCGCTCCCTTCCATCCACCATGAGCGAATACGAGAACCTGCCCAATACCGAAGCGGGCGACTGGGGGGGTGTGCACATCAACATGAGTATTCCCAGCCGCGCGGGCTACCTGATGGCTGAAGGATTGCCATCCGGCGCTATCGGTCGGGCAAAAACGGCGGAAATCTGGTACCGGGCACTGACCACCTACCTGACCCCTTATTCCCAGTTCTCCGATGGTCGCAATGCCATGGTCCAGTCCGCCGAGGATCTCTACGGCGCCGGTTCAGCGGAAGTGGCTGCGGTGGAGGCCGCCTGGGATACCGTGGAGGTGTACGGCTCCGGCGACACCCCGCCTCCCACACCCACACCCACACCCGGCGACCCTGTTTCAGGCGATGATGTCATGCTCTACCTTTGGCCGACAGACAACACCCACAATCCGGATACGGGCGACGAGCATTATAACCTCTGCGCCCTGCTGAATCCCGGCAGCGGGTATTCCGAGGATAACGATATTTGTCCATTAAACGACACCACTGCTTATGCCAACTATCCGCGCTACACAAAAACCGCCGCCTATACGAATTCCAACGGCAAAACAGTCATTTTCTATGCCACTGAAAATTATCAACTCCATGCCGTAAACCTGTATGCCGACGGTACCCGCGATCCCAGTCAGGTGGTCATCGATACCGGTGAATTTTTCAGCATCGCCCTTTCGCCGGACGGCCGCTATTTTGCCTACACCACGCCCGACGCGAATGACAACCACATCTATGTATTGGACCTGGTCGAAAATCGCATGGGCACCTTTGCCATTGAGCCCTTTTCCGATAGCGACGGCGGCATGGAATACTTCAACACGATTCTGCATGCTGATTCTTTAGCTTTTGATTTTACCAGTAAAACCCTGGCTTTCGATGCGTTGAACTGTATATCGACAGAAAACAGCTCCTGTGCCGATGGTGAGGGTTATCGCTACTGGTCTATCGGTTTTCTCCATTTAGCCGATGATCCCGTTGACGATCAGGCCATTCAGGCCAGTCTCTCCTTTCCCATTCCCAACCAGTCGCCCCAATTCAACATCGGTTACCCGGCTTTTGCCGCCAACAACAGTTATATGTTGGCTGTCGATGTTCTCGATTACACAGCCTACAGCACGGACAGTTCCATTGAATCCATGGTGTTGACCCTGAACGGCAACACCGGGGAGAGCCATCTGGTGGTCAGCCCGGATCGCAGCGGGGATGGAATCGGGATTTGCGGCGTGCCGACCTTTTGGGGAGATGACGATGCCATCACGATTCAATGGCATGATGGCGCCAACGGCAGTGTCGACCGGGTTCCCATTGACGCCAACTTTGCCGGGCCCGCCGACAACGGTTATATCGATGACGGACGGGTGATCTCCAGCTTGAATGATTATCCGGCCGCCATGCCCATGATGCACCGGATGGCCTTTCGATCAGTATCGGGGGCACTTTCCCTCAGTGCTCAATCTCTGAGTTTCGATAACACGGCGGTGGGCACTCGGGCGACCCAGACCCTGACGCTCATCAATTCAGGTGACCGGGACATTCGGATCCTGGACATCAACCTCAACCGCGGGACCGGCCAGTTCCGCCACAACGGCGCCAACGGATTATTGCCGCGCAACGGTCAAATGACGATCGAGGTAACCTTTTCCCCGACGGCTGAGGGTTTGGTCTCGGATTCGTTGTCCATCACCAGCGATGCGGATGTACCTACCAATCTCATCTCCCTTACAGGAAACACTTCAAGTTCTTCTTCCGACGGTGATGACGCAGGTGATGACGGAAACGATGACGTAGACGACGGTTACGCTGGAGGCAGCTGTATGATCGGACTGCTCTATTCAGAAATGGCAGAGCATTAGACGCCGATGATGCGACTTTTTCGGGAAAGACAACGCCAAAGGCTTTGGCAGAGGTTTCGTCAGCCCCTGCACTTTAAGGGAACTGCCATAGCCCTGCGGGCAGGAGCGCAGGGTGCGCGATAACGTTTCCAGTTGTACAGATACCGGATGCCGGATCGATCGGCATCCGGTACAGTTTGGAAATAAATGTGTTGTTTAAGACTGAAAATCGGAGCTATCCGCCGGTCAATACCGGATCAGAGAAGTTTTCTCCAGAATTCGGCCGTCAATGGCATCGATGATATACCGGTAGCGTTGCGCCAACCCTTTCGTCAGCGTGATACCATAGGCCAATCGCGATTCCTGGGATTTGGTCACATACACCATGGTGGAATCGTTTTGCACTCGCCATTGAGCCGGGGATCCCGATACCGATTCAAGAGCGATGTTAGATGCGTCGGTAGGTGTTAATTCGGCAGTAGTCTTCACATGTTCAAGGACGGCGCTGGGCAGGTAGTCCCCCTGGAACATGTAAAGCGCTTTGTGTTCATTGAAATGGACGCGAATGATTTTTTCCCACACTGGTATCTGGTTCAGCATTTGCTGAAACCGCACATGAGTGCTCCCCAAAGCATCCGACTGGATGCTTTCGACGTTAAGGTTGTTGCGGGGAGCGGCCAACTTGAAAAGGGTTTTGTAATAATCAAGGAAAAGATAGGCCATCTGTTCATAGTCATTGTTCTTCAAGGCTGACTGAAAATCGGGTATTTCCCCCAGGTTCGCGCAAAGGTTCTCCCCCTTGACAAGCGATGGCGTTCCATTGCTTCGGTAATCGATCTTCGTGTGTGGCGGCAGCGTCATATTCCCTCTTGCAGATGTGTTTTGCTCAACGGATTGCTCCTGTGAGGCTATTGACGGTGGGGTCGAAGAAAGAGCGCCAGCCGCGCCGCAGGCTGATGAAGCCAAAAGCACCATGCCCATCAGGGCCACCCCCATGCATTGGGTCTTGCAATCAGATGGACCGAACGCTCTTTTTTGCCCGGGTTGCCTTTGCTTGCAGTTCAAGCCAATCCCCTGAAGCAAACGCCGACATGATTGTTTCATGATAATCTTCTCAAATTTTCGAATTTTAGGTTCTATCTGGAAGTTGAACGTTTTTATGCCACCCGCAGTCGGCTGTCAAGCCGGTTGTTGGCGCATACTTAAGATGGCCTCGGATTTTCTAAAAACAGCGGCAACAAAGAAAGCAT
>JASFGJ010000336.1:0-5356 GCA_050123815.1 Desulfobacteraceae bacterium | reverse complement strand
CGGCCGAAAAGGTATTCTCTGGCATTGCCGCGGTTCTCCCAGAGTTTCATAGGACTTATACCGCACCACACATAGGTGATGATAAGCAGCAGAAAAGAGATCAGCCAGGCGAGACTGTAAATGTATTCGTTTTTGAGACGCCAACTGGGTCGTATATCTTCCAACGACTCGATTCTGGTATCGGGTTCCGCCAGGGTGCAGTCTGATTTCAATGCCTTGGGATGCAGATCTTTGGGGCGAGCCAAGGCCGACAATAAGACCGCCATTGGACCCAAGAAGGCCGTAATGAAACCAACTCCGATGTGGGATAATTTGTTAAAGTTGGCTATTAGGTCCTGGCCTTGAAAGCGCAGATGCCACCCAAGAGCATCGTTGTGACGCAAGGTGAGGACGGCTGTATCGGTGTTGAACACTACCGAGACGAACAGCGCCACGATTAATATGCCGGCAACACCCAACATCAACACTGTCAGAGGACGCCGACGCGGATGTTTTACCTGTTGCCATATGGCTATTGCCCCCAGCAGGGGCAGCCCGAAAAGATAATAAAAGCCGCTACGCGCCAGCATTAGACCGGAAAGGGAGAGGCTGTCGGACCCAAGCCATGGGATAAACAGGCAGCCCAACATCAAGATACCACCAATGCATAATAAAACAGTATCCGGCGTCACTTTGGCGCTGCCGGTTGGCATCATGGAAGATACGGCGTTTTGTTCAAGTTCCGTCGTCATCACAATTTTCTCGGAAAGTTATCCTTATCAAAAACAAGAAAAATGGCAGCAGCGCACGGGGCGCTGCTGCCCATTTTCGCCAATAAAATACAAAACCGATCAATTGCCTTTTTTCTTCTGTAAATCGGCTTTGAGTCGTTTCATGTAACGGACCACATCATAGGTCGTATCATCCACCGGTGCATAGCCGCCATTTTGAACTTTTTGGATGCCGGCTTTGTTATAATTGAAAGACATCAAGGCTCCGGTAAACGCGGCTTTCAGGCTTTCGGGCAAATCTTTGCGGCCGCACATGGGAGCGCCCGGAATCAGTTCACTTCTCCAGATGATATTAAAGTCATCTTTTGAAACGGCGCCTTTTTCAGTCATGCGGTCCAGATCGATGTTGTTGGTGGCGGCAACATCCACTTTGCCATTTTTTATTGCTAAAATACTGGCGCCATGGGATCCGGAGAAACTAACCTCTTTAAACAGCTTTTCAGGCGGCGTCTTTAGATCACGATAAAACAGCACGCTCGGTACGAGACAGCCCGATGTTGAATTGGGATCGGTAAAACAGAAGGTTTTGTTGTGTTTGATGGCTTCATCCAGTGATTTGATACCGCTTCCCTTTTTGGTCAGAATCAACCCATAATAGCCTCTGGCGCCGCTCTTATCCAATTCAATTGCCAGGGCTTGGGCATTGGCACGGGCTGAAGCCTCGACATAGCTTTTCGGCCCAAAATAGGCAAAGTCGATGTGCTTGTGACTCATGGCGGTAATAATGCCCGCATAGTCCGAGGCGCTGAAGGGTTCCACATCAATTTCCAGTGTCTTGTGCAAATGGTCCATCAGCGGAGCAAACCGTTTGATGATATCGGCACCACCTTCTGTAGGAATAAGCCCCACTTTAATTTTGCTTGGCCATTGTTGGGCGCCAAATGCTGTTGCGCTGAAAGCCAACAGACAGCATACGGCAATTGCAATTATCATTCGCATCTTTTTCATAACCATCTCTCCTGCTATCATGAATTAAATGTTCTAATTAACAGTCCGCAATTGACAAAAAACAAGATTTTGTCACCGACCGTATCGCTTATACCAGGGCCCGTGGCGCAACCGCCGGGCTGCCTTTCGCCAAAGTCGAGTCCAACGATTCATCGGAGGGTTGCTCACCCGGCGGCCAAAGCTCGATGGTTATCCATTTGTACGACCTCTGCCTTGGGTTTGCCGGTCTGCCGATCGACCGCCACGCCATAAATCGATTTGATCACCTCAGGGGTTAGATCCTTCTCCGAACCTTCAAACACAAACCTGCCTTTGGCCATCCCCAAAATGCGGGAAGCATATCGTCCCGCAAGTTCAATCTGATGCAAGTTGACGATAACGGGTATGTTTTGGGTTTCATGGATGGTTCGCAGAATAGACATCACTGTTTCAGCACTGGCCGGATCCAAACTGGCGACCGGCTCGTCGGCTAAAAAGACTTCCGGCTCTTGCGCCAAGGCGCGCGCGATAGCGACCCGCTGTTGTTGACCGCCGGACAGTGTGTCCGCGCGTTGATATGCCAGATGCTCGATGCGAACTTGTTTAAGGCACTCAAACGCGAAATCTCTCTCTCGTTTGGGAAAGCACTTTAAAATCGACATAAAAAACCATCCGCCCTGGCCCGTATGGCTCAGGCGTCCGGAAAGCACATTTTCAAGCACAGTCAGACGGCGCACCAGGTTGAATTGTTGAAAGATAATGCCGACCCGCCGGCGAACATGCTGCAACTTCTTTCCTGTCACATGGGTGATGTCTTGGCCATTTAAGGTCACACTGCCGGAGGTCGGCTCGATCAACCGGTTCAAGCATCGGAGGAAGGTGGATTTTCCTGCACCCGAAGGTCCTAAAATGATGGTTAATTGATCGGCGCCGCAGTTGAAATTGACATTGTTAACAGCGCAGGTGCCATTGGGATAGATTTTCGTAAGCTCGCTAGCTTGAATGGACTGCTGGTTCTGCATCAGTTGACGTATCGACCTGTCGTTTCAATCGTTAATGTGTATACTAGCGTGTGAATTAAGAGATTGTTAATCTGCCCTGCCACTGTTAAGCGACGATTATGAAATGACTAGATTTTGATAACCATACGGTTAGGAAAAGATTAAGAAGAGGGCGCTGCCTGTTTCAACACGGATCAATGAACATCCCATTGCCTCTGAACAGCCATATTATTTCAGGATGTTGTACTGTTTGATGTTCTATTGTGTGCGCAATTTAAATGCGCACACCGTGTGCATTCGCTGCGCATCATGGTGATCAGCAATACCGCGATGGAGAGCAGATAAATAATCAGCAGTTCAAAATTTTGCAGCAGCCAGTAAACAGGGAAGAGGATTAAAATCAACAAAAGCAGTTTGACACCGATTTTCTCCACAAAATTCTGAGGGACTGGACGGGCGCAGTATACGGCAGGCACATTCCATACGATAACCCTTCAAGATGCCATTCGTTGAGGTGTTTAACAAATCTTAGGTGTTTTCAGATTTTTTTCAATAAATATCATATCCTATCGCGAGCGACCCAGGCAACTTATTGCCGGGGTTGCGCAGCTACAAGAGGTGGAATTGAGCAACCGGTTTGATATCGACGAATTTGGGCCAAATCGGTTGGTGTCCGAAACCACCACCTTAATCAAAACCTCCTGGCCTTCGGCCACCGGCAATTCTTGCCGGTGCCACCCGTATCTAAATCATTTTCTAACAAAAAAACATTGTTTCCATAACATTACGTTTTTAACTTTCACGGTATGGGATTCGCTCATGCTTGAAATGTCCCATGACAGGTTTTACTCCAATCCTTAAACTCAATCGGGCGCCTCTACGCGGCAAAATAAAATGATCCGCGTGATCCGGCCTTAGGAAGGATATTCGAATTCCGACCTTCACGGCATTACACAAAGTTGTCATCATGTATAGAAGTGGTTTCAAAGGAGTCCACCCCACAGATCATCTACGAAAGGAAAGATTATGGGAATTGATACAAAAGACCCACGGTTTGGAAAATTTGCATCTCAAAAGCGACTCATGGGACGGTTGACCCGGATCACCGCCCTCGCGGTGGGATTATTTCTGCTTTTCGCCGCCGCCCCTGCGGCCGATATGAATAAATGGCATCACTACAAAGATGAAAGATCCCTGGCCATCGCGCCCATCGGGACCTATGACACCGGATTGGGCGAAGATTCGGCCGAAGTGGTGGCCTATCATCAGAACACCATGTATGTGACCAACAGCGACGACAACTCATTTGACGTCGTCGATATCAGCGATCCCGCCAATCCTGTTCAAATTGCCCGCATTCCGCTGGACGCCTATGGTGCGAGTCCCAACAGCGTGGCGGTCTACGGCAGGATCGTGGCGGTGGCGGTTGAAGCGGATCCCAAGACCGATCCTGGAACGGTGGTCTTTTTTGACACCGATGGAGAGTATCTCAACCATGTCACTGTGGGCGCACTGCCCGACATGATCACCTTCGCCCACTTTGGCCGCTACCTGCTGGTGGCAAACGAAGGCGAACCAGACAACGGCGAAGATCCGGAAGGCACCGTGAGCGTCATTACCATGCCGCGTTCGCCGTGGGTTCTGTCGTGGCTCGGTTCCCAGTGGTTGCAGAAAAGGGTGCGCACAGCCCGATTCGATACGTTCAGCCGGGAAGAACTGCTGTCCAACGATGTGCGCCTGCTGGACGACAGCGTCAGCCCGGCTCAAGACCTGGAACCGGAGTACATCACCATCGCCCCGCACTCCCGTTATGCCTATGTTTCCCTTCAGGAAAACAACGCCCTGGCGTGTCTGGACATCAAACGGGCCAAAGTCAAGTGGGTGCGCGGCCTGGGCCAGAAAGATCACGGCCTTCCCGGCAATGGCCTGGACGCCAGCGACAAGGACGATACCATCAATATCGCTAACTGGCCGGTATTTGGTATGTACATGCCGGATGCCATTGCAGCCTTCAAAGCCAAAGGCAAAACCTTCATCATCACCGCTAACGAAGGCGATGCCCGGGATGAAGATAAGCGCATCAAAGACCTGGATCTGGATCCCACTGCATTTCCCGATGCGGATGTCTTACAAAAAAAGGAAAATATCGGAAGGCTTGAAGTCTCCGTCATCGACGGCGACTTGGACAATGACGGGGATTACGACGAGTTGCACGCCTACGGTGCGCGCTCGTTCACCATCTGGGACGGCCAGGGAAACTTCGTCTACGACAGCGGCGACATTTTCGAGAAAATCACCGCCGCTGTTTTCCCGGCAAACTTCAACTCGGACAATAACGAAAACAGCTTCGACTCCCGTAGCGACAACAAAGGGCCCGAACCCGAGGCCGTCACCACAGGCCGGATCCACGGCCGGACTTACGCCTTTGTCGGTTTGGAGCGCATGGGCGGCATCATGGTGTTTGACGTCACCGATCCCTACGAGCCGGAGTTTGTCCAGTACTCCAACAACCGTGACTTTTCTTTGGATCCCGCCGGCCCGGACAGCGCGCCGGAAATCCTGGTTTTCGTTGGAAAGTACAAGAGCCCCAATGGAAAAGCCCTGCTCCTGGCAGCTAACGAGGTCAGCGGGACGGTGACCATCTATGAGGCCGGCAAG
>JASFGJ010000335.1:0-5386 GCA_050123815.1 Desulfobacteraceae bacterium | reverse complement strand
AAAAACGCCCGTTGGTATATTGATGGGTACCCGATAGTGCCAGTCGTCACCGCTGCCGACACCGTCGGGATCAAACCAGGCCGGGGCCCGCAAATCCGCCAATGCGCCCTGGGCTGCCGAGAGCAACAAAATCGCAATCAGACAGATCAGTCCCACGTTGAAAGATTGTGCACAATATGTCGAGAAACCATTCACTCGTTTCACCACCACTTTCAGGCACAAACGACGCGTTTAGATGTTCCGGCCATTTTCCGAATGACCGCGACCGCCTGCTCGAATCCATTGTCGGCATAGGCAATAAACCGGGGGCCCAGCTTATGCGCCATGGAAACCATCTCGGGATCGTGGCCGGGCAATACGACCACCAGGCGCAAGCCTCTTATTAAATTTTCAATTTCCGCAATCCGGATCATCTCATCCCCCTCGCGGATCACCACCAGCGCAATCTCCAAACCATGACAAGGTCTGCTCAGCCGTTTGGCAATCGATGCGACCGATCGGAACCGTTCGGTCTTTAAGCCGGCAAGCAGTTTCTGCAATGTTTCGACGACACGGTCATTTTGTTCCGCATAAAGCAGTATCATCGAAATTGTCTCCTTTCCGCTGGATAGAATTGCTCTTAAATTCATATAGTTAGCAATAGCCATGCCGAATGTGGCGACATTGAATATTTTTCTTATAATTTCAAATAGATAGAAAAACTTGAGGGAGGAATGCGCTAAAAAACCAGCTCGCAGGCAGGCCCAAACCATCCGGGATCCCGGACAACGTCCTGGATCTCGGATGAAAATCAACCAGTTCGCATCCATCCAGAAATGGATGGCATGGTGTCAGGCATTATAATCTGCCGAACAGATCCTTCCAAAAAAGGGCTGTGTCCGGATGGGCACTAGTTCGAATTGAGTTTATACTTTGATAGCATCTCGTACAGGCGGGAGCGCGATATACCGGATATTTTGCAGGCTCTGAGGATTTTGTGCTCGGCAGCAACCATTAATTCGCGTAAATAATGAATTTCCGCCTCTTCGCGATAGGCTTTGAACGCCGGCAAGGATCCAACCACCGTTACGCGCGGCTCTTCCATAGCCCGGGGCATTTCAGATTCGCGGCACACGACTTGTACCCGGATGTTCAGCGGCAGATGCTTGGGATACAACGTGGCGTCATTGGGGGCAACGGCAAGCATGCCGTCAATGGTGTTGATCAGCTCGCGTACGTTCCCGGGCCAGGTGTAAGCTCCCAGGGCGTCCATGAGCTCAATGGACAGACCTTTGGGGCTGATGCCGTATGATGCACACAGCCTGGAGGTATGATAGCGCAGCATATCGCTTATATCTTCAATGCGCTGCCGCAACGGCGGCAGATCGATGCTCAATGTCCTCAGTCGAAACAGCAGATCTTTTCGGAAATTGCCCTGCTCGACCATCTCATCCAGGCTGCGGTTGGTGGCGGCCACCAGGCGAAAATTGCTGTCAAGTTCATGCTTGGCGCCTACCGGTCGATAACGGCGCTCCTGCAGGACGCGCAGGAATGTCTTTTGAATCTCCAGCGGAAGCTCCCCGACTTCGTCCAGGAACAAGGTTCCTCCGTCGGCTTGGGCAATCAAGCCGTCATGATCGCGATCCGCACCGGTAAACGCCCCCCGGCTGTGGCCGAACAGAACGCTTTCGACCAGCGTGTCCGGCAATGCGGCGCAGTCGACAACCACAAAGTTTTTTTCGGCGCGGGGATTGCTGCTCTTGGCTGTCGAAGTGGTGCGGGAGCGGGGGCTGTTGGAGTGAATGGCACGGGCAAACAGCTCTTTTCCGGTGCCGGTTTCACCGCTGATCAGCACGTTGGCATCGCTGGCGGCGGCTTGCCCCAGCAACTCAAAACACGCTTTCATGCGCGGGCTGTTGCCGATGATTTTTTCTCGTTTAACCGCGATGGCCGGTTTTTCGCTGCGTTGCTCTTCACGGTATTGGAGTGCCTTTTCAAGCGCCCCGGCGATCAATTCTGTTTCAGACTGAATCAGCATGTAATCCCAGGCACCGTTGCGCAGGGCAAATTCCGCTGCCTGAGGTTCGATTTGCTGCGTCAGAACAATTACCTCAGGACTATGGGGCAGTTGCCTGAGCCGGGTCAACAAGGCAAGACCGTCGCCGTCCGGAAGCTGTGCCTCCAGGGCAACGACCTCTACATTTTTCTCGGCCGCACTGGCCCAACCTTCTGCCAAAGAGGATTCAATGTGGATCTCATGGCCGATCTCGCGAAGCACCTGCGCCACCGAATCTGCCAGGTCTCGGTTTGAAATAATCAGCGCATTGCCCATGCCAACCCCTGCAATTCCACCGCCGTTGAAGCCAGAAAAATAGAATTTTGTATCTTATCGATAGATTAGATATGATCTTACAAAGAAAACGTCTTGTGTGTCAAGCGAATCAAGCACCCAAGATGTTGTACCGCAACGCCGCCCCCCTGTGATCGTCCGGAATCCCGGACAGGCCATGGTTTTGCGCGAATCAATAAAAAAAATTTTTCCAACACACCGTGGCGCTGAATTTGGCGATTCAAGGAAAATACCCCTCCTCGGCCAAGTTCAAGTAATCCCCCCAAACGCCGATATTCCATGAAGAACAACGTTTTCCTTATCCATGGAAATCTGCAATGCAAAGGAACCCTACATGCGGGATATTCGCCCCTTGATCGTCGTCATATCCGTGATGCTGTCTCTCTTGATCCATCTGCAGGCGTCAGCCGCGTCTCACATCCCGCCCCACGTGCCCGGCGAACTGCTGGTCCAATTCAAGTCCGCTACCGAACAACACCAAAAAAACCAGCTGGCACAACGTGCCGGTACCAAAACCATCCGGAAAGTGGGACAAGGTCGGATTCACGTCGTCGTCGTCGATGCGGCACTCTCCTTGGAGCAAGCACGCCGAATCTATGCAGATCATCCCGAGGTGGTTTCAGTTGAGCCGAACTATATTCTTGGGGCGCAGCAGCAGCCGAAAGATATGGATTTTGATCTCCAGTGGGCGTTGCACAACAGCGGCCAAATCGTCGCCGGATATGTGGGGACGCCCGGAGCCGACATGGATGCCCTCAACGCGTGGTCCATCGCCACAGGCAGCCACGACATCGTTGTGGCCGTCGTGGACACGGGATGCAATCTGACACATCCCGACCAGGCGGCCAATCTGTGGACCAACAGCAAGGAGATTCCCGGCAACGGTGTGGATGACGATGGCAACGGCTATATTGACGACTATCACGGGTGGGACTTTCGCGATGGTGATAACGATCCGGCAGATGTCTCGGGTCATGGTACACACGTCGCCGGCATTATCGCGGCGCAGGGCAACAATCAAATCGGCATTGCCGGTATGTCCTGGAAGGCCAGGATCATGCCGGTACGCTTCATGGGTGCTTTCGATCAAGGCACAACCGCCGATGCCATAGCCGCCATAGAGTATGCTGTTGCCCAGGGGGCGCAGATCATCAACTGCAGCTGGGGTGGAGGCGGCTACAGTACAGCTTTGCGAAATACCATGGTCAACTCGGGAGTCTTGTTCGTTTGCGCGGCCGGCAACGTAGCCTCGGACAACGACAGCTCGCCGTTCTACCCGGCCAGCTTTGCGGCGGACAACATCATCGCCGTCGCAGCCAGCGACCAGATGGATCGATTGACCTGGTTTTCCAATTTCGGAACCCGGAGCGTGGATATTGCCGCCCCTGGAATCCGGATCTACAGCCTGAACAACAGTCGTCGGGTGATCTGGCAATCTGATTTCGATGATTCGATGTTGACCGATTGGACAACGGGCGGTTATCCGGATACCTGGACAGTTGTCGATCCGCCTTACGTCAATGACTCGCCGGCCCTGGCCACCAACACCGGAGGGGACTACGCCAACCAGTCCGACATGTGGGTCCGTTCAGCGGCCATCGATTTGAGCGATGCCTCGGCCAGTACCCTCGATTTGAAAATGGTGGGCGTTTCGCAAAGCAGCGCAGACAAACTGCTGATCGAAATCTCCGATGATGCGGTCACCTGGTCAACCTGTCCGCTGCAGGCAGGGGGTGGGACTGTTGAAAGCGGTATCTCCGGCACCGTTCCTTATTGGATGCCGGTGAAGGTGGATCTGGGATCACTGGACGGAAAGCCTCAGGCGTATATTCGACTGAGGTTTGTCAGCGATGCAATGGAATCACAGAGCGGTTTCTACATCGACAACCTGTCGCTGACAGCTGCGGCATCTGATGAAACCTATTGCTTTATGCAGGGCACTTCGATGGCTGCGGGCTTCGTCTCCGGTCTGGCCGCCCTATTACTGTCGCAAAAACCGGAACTACCCCCCTCACAAATTAAATCGATAATCGAAAGCAGTGTGGATTTAAACCAGGCGCTTGAAGATCGTGTCCTTTCCGGCGGCCGCGTCAATGCTTTCAACGCCCTCACACTGATCCAGGAGCTCTTTCTTACTGCCAATGCCGCAACCGGCGACGGCATTCAGCTGAGCTGGAGCGTGCCCTCCGATGCACACATTGATGCCCAGGCAACCATCGAGCGCCGTACCGACGATCAGGCCCAATTTACCCCTTTGGCTCTTGTCGACACCGGCGACGGAAGCCATGTCGACTCGGATGTCGCCGCCGACATCACCTATTACTACCGCATTCATGCCGCTACCGCAGACGGGGCCAGCGGCTACTCCAATCAAAGTTCGGCCACCGCTGCCACGGTCTCGATCGACAGCGGCGGCGGCAGTTCCGGCGGCGGGTGTTTTATAGCCGTCGGAGCCGTCGGCGGCGAATAGATGTTTCTTGATTGTTGTGCCTAGTGAAATCATCTTCTTCGATAGAAAAGACGAACCCAACGCCGACGGAGTTTTAAGTTTAAAGTTTTAAGTGTTAAGGGAATGCATTCTACCATTTTATTCCTCCCCGCATCCAACGCATTTCACTTCATTCGAAATTGGCCAACCTACGGGGAATGACAGACGCTTGAGTTACTGACCCAACTTTCGGCTTTCGTTATGACACTGCAGGAGGTGTCACCAGCGGGTGGTTTGCGTCATGTCAGCAGCGAATTTTAGTGTCACTTAGGCGCAGCGAAGGATAAGCGCCCCGCACTGTTTGAGCGCAGCGAGTTTGCGGGGCGCCCGCAGCGCGTCTTAGTGACACTTAAATGAAGCTGTGTGTGGCGCAAACCACCCGCTGGTGGCGCCGGCTCATGAAAACCGAAAGTTGAGTTTAAAATTTTAAGTGTTAAGTGGATGAATTCTACCGATTTTTTTCACTACATGCCAAATAAGACTTGATCATTGTAAAGCGCCTGTGTTAGGGGCCTATCTCAATATCTATCCGATCAATCCTATTGATCCACAGGCATCCGCCTGAATTA
>JASFGJ010000334.1:0-5391 GCA_050123815.1 Desulfobacteraceae bacterium | reverse complement strand
TCGGCCTTCATGTTCGCATACCAGACCGCCAAGGCCATCGGCTGCAAGCTTTATCTGTTCCATGCCATCGACCTGACCGACATCCAGTTCGGCCAAAGGACGGGCCAGGAGGAGATTGAGACGCGGGTGGAGACAGCCAGAAAAAAGATGGAGGAGATCTACATTTCGAAGATGGAGGATTTTGACAACTATGAGATGGAGATATGGGAAGGGATTCCACATGTCGAAATTCTCAAATTTGCCCGTGAAAAAAGCGCCGACTTGATTGTGATGGCCCATCATACCCGGGAAATCGATCCGGAAAAGGCCTTGCTGGGCAGCACCGTAGAGCAGGTGGTGTTGCGTTCGGCCTGTCCGGTGGCCAGTGTCAACCGGCCGGATAAAGTGGATGCGACCTTTGACCGCCATTCCAAGGCGTACCGCATGCAAATGGAGACCACAGATGAAAAGAGCAGCTAACTGGGACTGGGAAACATCGGAGAAGCGCATCGATATTGCGCCGTGGAACGAATCGTTTGAATGGGTGGAAGAGTATCATGCCAGTCCGGACGGCGAATCGATCGCAGCAATTGTCAACACAGGGGAGGAATCCTTTGGGATTTGCGTCAACGGCGAAACGTGGCCCACGACATTCGAAAAGGCCTGGAACCTGCAGTTTTGCCCGGACGGGCGCCTGATGGCCCTGGTCTGCCTTGACGGGCAATGGACCGTTGGAGTGGACCGGCAGGTGTGGGAGAGCCGCTTCGATTATGTGTGGTCGCCCAGCTTCAGCGCGGACGGTTCGGTCATCGGCATCGCTTTTCAGGAAGGCATGCAATACGGCATGGCCGTAAACGACACCCCCTGGGAAGACCGTTTCGCCAACATGACCGATGTGGCCTTGAGCCCGGACGGGCGGCACAGCGCCGCCACGGTTCAAACGGATGCATTAAGCGAAGGCGACATTTTCACGTTCAAAAAGGGGGTCTTTACCGCGGCGGTCGACGGCAAACCTTGGGACCGGCCGTTTGTCAACGTGTGGGGCAATACCTTCGATGCCGGCGGCGAGACCCTCGCGGCCGAGGTGCGGCTGGATCGTTTCCGATACTCCATTGCCGTCAACGGCGTTATCTGGCAGGAGACCTTTGGCTCGGTGTGGCAGCCGCGCTTTGCGCCCGGCAGTAATCGCGTAAGCGCACCGGTGCTCACCAAACAGGGGTGGACCCTGGCAGAAGATGGAAAGCCGTTATGGGACTCACGTTTTGTGCAGTGCTGGCATCACCAGTACAGCCCCACCTCCGACGATATTGCCGCCATTGTGGCGCCGGAGTTTGGCAAATGGACCGTCGCGCGAAACGGTGCGGCATGGCGCCAACGGGCCAGCAGCATGTTGACCGACATGGTGTTCAGCCCGGACGGTCGGCGGATTGCCGCATTGGCCAAAGACGATGACCAGTGGACGGTTCTGGTAGACGACCAGCGTTGGGAAAATCGATTCGACCGCATCTGGCCGCCGGTGTTAAGCCCGGACAGTCGGCATGTAATGGCCAAGGTTCAAAAGAACAATCACTACACCGTCGCCATCGACGATCACTGCTGGAGTAATAGATGTGACATGTTGTGGCCGCCAAGTTTCAACCCCGAAGGAGATAAAGTGTTGATCCGAAGTGTTGAAAATGGGGCCTATTACCGCCGCGTGTTGCCGTTAGCGGACCTACTGCATTAGGAGGAAGACCGATGCATGCGCTTTATGATTTTGTCTGCGGCCCCTTGGTTTGGGTCGCCTTTGGCTTGTTTTTCGGCGGCTGTTTGTACAGACTTGGGGGATTGATTGGTCTGGCGCGCCGCAAGGAGAAGTTTATCTTCACTTACTTCAGTTTGCGCTACAGTTTGCGCTCCATTGGACGTTGGCTGACGCCTTTTGCCACCGCCAGTATGCGCATCCATCCCGTGATGACGGTGGTGATGTTTGCATTCCATATTTGTCTGCTGGTGGTGCCGGTGTTTCTGTTGGCCCATATCGTTCTGCTGGAAGAGGCATGGGACATTCAGTGGTGGGCGTTGCCCGACATCGTGGCCGATACCATGACCCTGATCGTGGTTGCCTCGTGCATCTTCTTTCTGCTGCGGCGACTGACGCAACCGGAGGTGAAGTATGTGACCAGCGCTTCGGATTACATGATCCTGACCATCGTGGCGGCACCGTTCATTACCGGATTTTATTGCAGCCTCGGTCTGCCGGGATATCAGACCATGGTCATCCTGCACGTTCTATCCGGAGAAATCATGCTGGCCGCCATACCCTTTACGCGGTTGGTTCATATGGTCTTTGCCGCATTTACCCGTGGCTATACCGGTTCGGAGTTCGGCGGTGTCCGTCAAGCCAGAGACTGGTAAAAACAAGGCTTTAAGTCAATAAAAAACGATACGTGACACTATAGGGGGTTGCCATGGCAGAAGCGGCGATTGATAAAGAGAATCCATCTGATCAAACAGACACATCACCGGATTCCGTGGCTGATGAGGGTATCGACAAACGATTGTCCGAATTGTCGCAGGAAAAGATTCAGGCGGTGATAAACGAGGTGTTGGGCAAAGAAACCGGCGCCCGGCTCAAAGCGTATGTCGATACGTGCGCCCATTGCGGTTTATGTTCGGACGCCTGTCATTATTACTTGTCCCATGACAAGGATCCGGCGTTTTCTCCTGTGGGAAAGGTCAAGCAGACGCTGTGGGAGATGCTCAAACGAAAAGGCCGCATCGCACCGCAAGCGATCAAGCGGATGGTGCAGATTGCGCATACCGAATGCAATCTTTGCAAGCGCTGCAGTATGTATTGCCCATTCGGGATCGATATCGCCTATCTGATGTTGGTGGTCCGGCGAATCGTCCATAAGCTGGAATTGACACCGCTCTACATCCAGGACACGGCCAACAGCCACTCGGTGACCAACAACCAGATGTGGGTCAAAGAAGATGAATGGATCGACACCCTGCAGTGGCAGGAGGAGGATGCCCGGGACGAGATACCAAAACTGCGGATCCCTCTGGAAAAGGAGGGGGCCGACATCATGTACTCGGTAATCGCCCCGGAGCCCAAGTTTCAGGCGGAATTGATCTATCAGGCCGCAGTGATTTTCAATGTGGCCGGCCTCGATTGGACCATGCCGGCAACACCGGGCTGGGACAACAGCGACATGGCCATGTACACCGCTGATAATGAAATCATGGCCAGGATTAAACGGACCCATTTCGAAACGGCTGCGCGACTTCGGGTCAAGAAGATTGTCATGGGTGAATGCGGCCACGCCTTTCGTTCGGTGTATGATATGGGAAACCGCACGTTGGGGTGGAAGATGCCGCCCATTCCCGTGCAACATGCCATTGATTTCTACTACGAGTTGATCAAATCGGGCCGTATCCGGATCGCGAAAAAATTCGAACAGCCGGTCACGTTGCACGATCCGTGCAACGTGGTGCGCGGACGGGGGCTGCATGAGAAGTCCCGTTATGTCATTCGCCAAATCTGCGAAGAGTTTATCGAGATGCATCCCAATCGCGAGCACAACTATTGCTGTGCGGCCGGCGGCGGGGTGATCAACTGCGGCCCGCCGTATAAAAAGACGCGGATGCTCGGCAACCGGGTCAAGGCGGAACAACTGGCCGCCACCGGCGTCAAGGTTCTGGTGGCGCCGTGCCACAATTGCCACAGTGGGTTGGAAGATATCAATCATTACTATGAGTTGGGCATGGATGTGAAATTCATCAGTGATATTCTTTACCATGTGATGGAAAAGCCCGAAGCCGAATAGGAGACAATTATGAGCGCTTTACGCATCTATTGTATCGTCGCTATGCTGACCTTGCTGTTTGCGGCTACGCAAAGCCTGTCCCAGGAGGATATGGTGGTCGTCGACAATTCGATTTTTGAAAAGCCGGTGCGAGCGCCGGCCTTGTTTGAACACGATGTCCACAATGAGGTGGCCGGCATCGAGGATTGCGCAGAGTGCCACCATCTGTATGAAGATGGCAAGCGGGTTGAAGATGAATCTTCAGAGGATCAGGCCTGTTCGGAATGCCATTCCGAAAAAGGTGACGGAAACAGCCCGTCGCTGCGCAGAGCTTACCATCTCAATTGCAAGGGGTGCCACCTGGACAAAGCCGCCGGCCCTATTATGTGCATGCAATGCCACCGGAGCGATCCCGGGACCGACGGTGCAAAGCAGGGACAAAGCGAATAGATCCGTCAATGCCTTAAAAAAGAGAGGTATAAAATATGCCGAAGAAAATTCTGATCGTCGACGATGATCCCGTAGTGCTCAGATACCTGGAAAGCATCTTAACGGATAACGGATATGAAACCCATAAAGCCGCCAGTGGGGTCGAGGCCGGTGAGATGGTAGAAAAGGTCATGCCCGATTTGATTACCCTGGATCTTGAAATGCCCGAGCAGTGGGGGCCGCGCTTTTACCGCCAAATGACCAAGAACAAGAAGTTGAAAGATATCCCTGTGATCGTCATCAGCGGCCTGAGCGGCAGCAAATACAGTCTGCCCAAAGCTGCGGCGCACTTGAACAAGCCCTTTGAGCAGGATCAACTCTTGAAATTGGTGGGTGACTTGATCGGTAAGTAGATCAACACAGGCAACACAGGCGACACATCATGGCGCCAAGCCTTACCAAAAAGCGGCACAGCCTCGCTTTGAAGATTATTGCTTCGGTGGGGATGATTTTGTTCTTTTCCTTCTGCATCTGGGCCTATGTCAGCCATCGCCACTACCGGGCCAAGGTAATGGACGACATCGTTTCCGATTGCGATCGGCTCAGCGAAGCCATCCTGCTCGGAACCCATTATGCCATGATGTTCAACGCCCGGAATGATATCAATCAGATCATCAACAACATGGGACGGCTCAAGGGGCTCGAACATGTCCGCATCTACAACAAGGCCGGAGTGATCAAGTTCTCGAATCTGGAGAAAGAGCTCGGTTTTACCACCGGGATCAAGACGCAGGCCTGCTATATCTGCCATCGAACCAAACCACCTCTCGTTTCCGTCGGCCTGGGCGAACGCAAACGCATTATTGCGAACAATTCGGGCGGGCGCCTCTTGGGGCTCATCAGCCCCATCTATAACGAACCGGGATGCGCCACCGCCGCGTGTCACGCTCATCCCGGTGACAAAAAGATCTTGGGCGCCCTGGATGTCGTCATTTCCCTCGAGCAGACCGATGTGCAGATCATCGGCCATCAGCGCCGGCTGGCGCTCTTTGCCCTGATCGTTTTTGCGGCCACATCCGCCATCATCGTTTTTATTTTAGGCAAGTTTTTCATCATCCCCATCCGGCGTGTGGTCGAGGGCACGCGCCAGATCGCCAAGGGGAGGTATGATGCCCTGTCCAGTTTAAATAAA
>JASFGJ010000333.1:0-5399 GCA_050123815.1 Desulfobacteraceae bacterium | reverse complement strand
GATGCGTGGGACAAACTGCCGATTCCCGATGTGGACAGCAACCCCCGCTTGGTATTTATCCGTGAAGCCCTGCGACGGTTGGTTCGTGAAGCCAACGGCGAAGTGCCTGTGGCGGCCATCGCACTCAGCCCCGCGGACTTACCCATCATGCTCCTGGGACTGGAGCCATGGTTGAAGGGTGTGCTCTTTAATGAAACCAAGGCCCGGCAGTTGATCGACGTCACGCTATCCTTCTTTATCCGCTGGACTAGAGCACTTTTTCAAGACGGCGCTTCCATGGTGGTGATCCCCCAGGCATTCACCAACCCGTTGATTGTCACGGTCGACATCGCCAAGCGGCTTTCGATCCCTGCATTGAAAAAGGCGTTAGCCCATGTAAACGGCCATTTTGTTCTGCACAATGTGGGCCAGCCGATCCTGCCGTTCCTCGAACTCTATCGTGACGCCGCAATTGGCAAAGTCATCGGCTACGTGCTGGACCCTGCCGATTCCTTTGCCAGGGCCAGGGAGATCCTGGGACCGGAGCCGGTCTTGATGGGCAATTTCGACGCGCCGTCCCTGAACACACGCTCGGCCAAAGCCGTTTCCGAGGCTTGCACCTCACTTTTGGATGAACGACGGGACGACCCGCGCTTTATCCTTTCCACCGCCGGTCCGGATGTGCCATTAAGCACACCAGCTGAAAACATCCTGGCCATGGTTGAAGCCGTCAGAAACGAAAGCAGCCGTTAAATGCGACGCCCGCCGACACCAGTGAATGTGATTGCATGCTCGATATTTCGCCGTGAAATTGAATGGCTCCAGGCCAGGGGGGACCTTTCACTGCCCTTTCATTATCTGGATTCCATGCTGCACATGGTCCCGGAAAAGCTCTGCTCCTTATTGAACATCCGGATCGAGAGAATACGTGGCCGCAACGGCCGTATCGTTCTGCTTTATGGCGAATGCCACCCCGCCATGCACGAGCAGGCAAAACAAAATAGCGTTTGCCGCGTAAAAGGTGTCAACTGTTGTGAGATTATGCTGGGCAGTGAAACGTATCGATCCCATCTGAAAAAAGGCGCCTTTTTTCTCCTGCCTGAATGGGTAGAGCGCTGGGAAACGGTATTTCGCAAAGAATTGGCCCTATCCGAAACCACTGCCAAACGTTTTATGGGAACCATGCATTCCAAATTGCTATATCTGGACACCCAAGTTCAGCCCGTGCCCGAGGCGCTTCTGGCCGAAATCTGCCGTTTCACGGGTTTGCGCTGGCGCTGCGTCTCTGTTTCGCTGAATCATCTGCGAGACAGTGTCAATCGATGTGTTGAAAACATGTCTGGAGATGGGGGGTGATCCGGCATGCTCCCTAAAAAGCAATCCAAGGCCCAGCAGATCATGACCATCACCATCATGGGCCAGATCCTGAACCGCGCCAGCAACTTGCCTGATATGGCGGACTATCTGACCGGCGAAATGCGCAAACTCACCGGCGCGAGGACTGTTATCCTCGTGCAATGCCAGCATGGAAAGCATCGCTTCGTCAGAAAGGGGCATCGCCTTATCCGGGTGGCACCCAATAGACGCAAAGACGAAAAGCTATGTAAAATCGCCGAAAGTCTGGCGTCCTTTCTTCATGGTGTCGCCGATACCCAGCTTTGGGTGCCGGCCGATGAGCGTTTGGATCCATTTGTCGCAAGCCGGCTTTCGGCCATCAAGTGCGGCCCTTCCCTTGGCGTACCACTCAAAGCGGGCAATGTTCAGGTGGGGGCCTTGCTGATACTGGATCTTCCGGACATGAGAGAGATCGACAAGATCTTGGAATCACTGGAACTGCTTCCAACAATGGTGGCGCTGATTCTGCGCAACGCGCTGCTTATCGAAAGCCAGGAAGCCGCCATCACCCAATTGGCGGTTGCCAAAGAGCAGGCTGAAGCGGCCAATGAGGCCAAGAGCGATTTTCTGGCCCGTATGAGCCACGAGATCCGCACCCCCCTCAACACGGTGCTCAGTCTGACCAATGTGGTACTCAAATCCGAATTGACGGCCCTGCAGCATGATTATCTGCGCAAGGTGCAGATGGCCTCCAACAACCTGCTGGAAGTCATCAACGATATTCTCGACTTTTCCAAGGTGGAGGCCGGACGGCTGGAGCTGACCAACGCCCCCTTCGATCTGGATCACGTGATGGAGCAGTTGGTCGATCTGTTCAGCAACCGGGTGGCCAAAAAGGATATCGAACTGATATTCACCGTAGCCCCGCGAGTGCCCAGGCGCCTGACGGGCGATGCCGGCCGTCTGATGCAGGTGTTGACCAATCTGCTTGAAAATGCGGTCAAGTTTACCGCAAAAGGAGAGATTGTCGTTGAGGTGGCACCGCACGACCAGACTGAAACATGCAGTGGCCGGACAGCCCTGACGTTTCGGGTCAGCGACACCGGCTGCGGTATCGCCGCCGATTTGCTGCCTTCCCTGTTCGAACCGTTTACCCAGGCAGGCAGCTATCTGACCCGCAAACACCAGGGCACCGGCCTGGGACTGGCCATCTGCCGACGGTTGGTCGAGTTGATGGGCGGCAGGATCCGGGGTGATAGCGCACCGGGCCAAGGCAGCACGTTTTCCTTCACAGTGGTAATGGAGGCTCTCAAGGTAGAAAAGCCCCACGTAGGACTGCCGATGGACCTTCATGGATTAAAAACCCTGGTGGTGGACGACAGCACCACGGCCCGGCAAGTGATCGTCAACCTGCTCGAATCCTTTTCCTTCAATGTCTCGGCTGTCGATGGCGGCCAAAGGGCCGTAGAAGCATTTGGCCGGGCTGCTGCCGAAGCCCCCTATCAACTGGTGCTTGTGGACTGGAAGATGCCCGGCATGGACGGCATCGAAACCGCCCGACAAATTCGGGCTTTGGATCGCAAAGCAACCGGAACCGGGAACCATCAATCCAGAACGCCCATTATCATTCTGGTCACCGCCTATGGCCATGAATTGGTGAAAGAAAAAACCGACAAGGCAGCGGTGGACACGCTGCTGATAAAACCGGTCAAAGCCTCCATGCTGTTCAACACTATTATGGAGCTTTTGGGCCGCGAAGTCGCCGCTGTGCCGCTAGCCAAAACCAAAAGAGCCTTAGACCTGAGCCGGTTGGCGGGAAGGCGCGTGTTGGTGGTGGAAGATAACGAATTGAACCAGGATGTGGTGGCAGCCCTATTGGGAGAAACGGGTCTGACAGTGGAAACCGCCGAAAACGGCAAGCAGGCCGTAGAAAAAGTGACCGAATCGCCGCAGGGCCACTACGATGCCGTTCTCATGGACATCCAGATGCCGGTGATGGACGGCTACCAAGCCACACGGTGCATCCGCAAATGGGAGTTCAAGGGTCAAAGTTCACAGTTCACAGTTCAAAATGAATTCTCTGACATTTCAACGAACCGATCACCGAATACCGATCACCGATTACCGATTATTGCCTTGACGGCCCACGCACTCAAAGGCGAAAAAGAAAAGTGTCTGACTGCCGATATGGACGATTATCTTTCCAAACCCCTTGACGAGCGGGATCTTTTCCGGGTGCTGCTCAAGTGGATTGCCCCATAAGCGCATACTTGGCCATTTCATTACATCCTTAATATAACCGATTTTTACAACCCGTTGCGCTTTTCATTCGTGAAATGTAAAAAACAAGTTAGCGCTTATGGTGGATTGCCCCCGGCCGGTAAATGCCTATTGTTAACAACTATTCCGCTCGAAGTACGTCCGTGGCCAAAAAGGGAGCCGCATCGATTTTTTGCGCCGACATGAGGTCGACAATCCGTTTGAGGGCGCTCAAAATCATCAGCTGTTCCCATTCGGGCAGGTCTGTATATTGATCCATAAACGTGTCCTGTAGGGCCGGCGGCGCCTGAGAAAGGATGTCATTGCACTGCGGGGTTATGCGTACCAAGACACGACGACGGTCTATGGTATCGCGTGTTCGCTCAACAAGCCCTTTTTTGCCCAGTCGGTTAAGGATATCCGTAACGGTGGCCTGACTGAGACTGATGGAGCGGGCCAACTGGGTAACCGTAATCGATTCATGTCGTGCGATCTCGTTTAGTATCACCAACTGAGGCCCGGTCAACCCGAATCGCCGGTTCAGATCCTTGGAGTGCAGTGAAATGGCCTGGTTAATCTTGCGCAGCGATACCAGCATTTCCCTGCAGCGCTGCTGAGATGTCAACTCTCCAACATCTTTGTTGGGTATATCCATTATCCGATCACCTTATTCTGTCCTGAAACAGCCCTTTGCGTATTTTGGTTCTCATTACATCATGTTGAAAGGGAACGCCGGCTTCAATTATTTGATTCGTGTTAGATTTAATTTTTAGAGTATTACATCGTGTACTAATTAATTGTATTAACGAATAACTTCATGATATTTATTTATTTTTAACTAATTTTTCATTATTTTGGCTTGTTTTGGCCTTGACTTTATATTGTATAATATATATAGGACACTATACTTTAAATCAACACAAAAGAAGTGGATGAATAAACGATGTGAGTGACACCATAAAATAAATGATTGCGCTGCTATTTTTATACTGAACATTCGGTTCGAACACCTCTCGAATAATTCCCTTTGGCCACAATCCGTATAAGTCAATCGCACGATGCGAAAGGAGCTGTCCTATGAGCAAAATCGCAATACTTCAACCCCGACGATATGGATATCTACCATGATTATAGAAAACTTCCAAAAATCGTTTGAGACCGAAAAAGTATTGCGCCTACTGGGCGCCAAACGGGGACGGCGTGTATCTCCCGCGTCTCTACGGCGTGTCGACCTGTTGACGGAAGCAACCGAAGGAATGCTCAAACCGCAACTCAGCTATCGCATCCTGGAACTGTCACAAGTCAACCGCAGCGGGATTCAACTGGCTGACGGCACCTGTTTCAAGAGTCCGAAACTGGCCGGGGCGTTGGCCGATGCCCAAGCGGTCTGCTGTTTCATGGCCACTGTGGGACCGGCCGTGGATGCTGAGATACAGCGCCTGATGCAGCGCCGGCGCCACGCAGATGCATTCGTGCTCGATGCCATCGGATCGACATCGGCGGAAAACGTAGTTGAGCAATTTTACCAGCGCATGGCGCGGCGCCAAAAAGATAGAAACGCAGGGGTGACCTTGCGGTTCAGCCCGGGTTATTGCGACTGGCCCATCCAGCAACAGCGCCCGCTGTTCGAGCTTTTTGACGATATGGATACGCCGGAGGTGGCGTTAAATGAGAGATGTCTGATGTCACCGCGCAAATCCGTGTCCGGCCTGTTCGGCCTGCTGCCGCCGGGCGTCAATGGCGCAGATCCTGCCTACAATCCGTGCGACACATGCAACAAGCTTAACTGTACCGCTCGACGAAGCAATTAACATCGGCGTGAACCA